>DASVVF010000233.1:0-4843 GCA_036386695.1 Catenuloplanes sp.
ACAGGGTCGTGTCCGTCGGGCCGTGCTCGGACGGCCGTGTCCGTCGGGGCTGGGTGCCACAGGGTCGTGTCCGTCGGGCCGTGTCCGTCGGGCCGTGTCCGTCGGGCCGTGTCCGTCGGGCCGTGTCCGTCGGGCTGGGGACGTCGGACGGCATCGCGCGGCTGTGTTCGCACTGCGCGGGCGGTGGGTGCGGAGAGCCTCCGTGATGCCTCGGTGATGCCCCGGTCCGGAGTCGTCGACGCTGCCCGTGGTCGAACCTGGAGGCACGCCCGATGGCCATCAGTCTCGCGTCGGTGCCCCGTGCGGATTCCGGACGGCGGCGATGCGGCGAAGCGGGCTCTGGTTTCACGTGAACCCGCGGGCGGTCGTCCTGCCCTTCGGGCCGTTCCGGCTGCCCCCCGGCGCGTGTTGCGGTCAGCGGCCGGCCCGGTCCGCACCCCGGCAGGAGGGTTAACCACAGATCGGGGTCCTGCAACGCCCTCGCCTCAAGTGGCTCGCCGGCTGCCGGCCAGGCGCCGGGTCGAGCAGCCGCGTCGGGGTCCGTCGGCCGGGACCGTCACCCAATCACGGGATCGACCGATCCCTAGCTGGAGGGCGGAAAAGACGGCGACGCCGTTTCACGTGAAACGGGGTGCCGGCGGCGTGGCGCGACTGCGACGTAGGCCCGACGGCCCCGTCATCCACAGGGCTAGACCCCGTTTCACGAGTGGTTTCACGTGAAACTGGGCTGCCTGTGGATAACTCCTGTGGATAACTTTCCAGCCGGCATCGGGTGCCCGACGTACTGACAGTGCGAAAAACCAGGCCGTCCACCCGCGACCTGTGGCGGCCCTCGGCAACCGTCATTTTGGGGAACGACAGCTTGCCCGGGCTCGGCTAGGGTCACCTCGTGTCCGACTCCGCCGCACCCCCGCCGCGCTCCCCCGCACCTCTTCCGGACTTCACCAAATGGCCCTCCTTTCCCTTCGAGGGCGCCCTGCGCGTCAAGCATCTCCAGGAGCCGGTGGCGGTGGAGCCACCGCGCGAAGGCGAGGACGCCAACGACTGCGTCGCCTGCTCGGCCCCGGACGAGGCGTACATCTGGGTGAGTGAGCGATGGCGGGTGCGGACGATGGACCGCCCCAGCGGTCTTCCGGTCGTGTTGATCCTGGAGACCCGGTCGCATCTCGACCTCGGCGATCTGCCGAACCTGCTAGCTGCCGAACTCGGTGTCATGACGGTGCGCCTCGAGCGGGCGATCCGATCCCTCGACGGGGTGGCGCGGGTCCACGTGAACCGGTGGGGCGATGGCTCCGCCCACATGCATCTGTGGTTCCTGGCCCGCCCCTACGGCCGGCTTCAGCTGCGGGGAACGTTCCTGTCGCTGTGGGACGACATCCTGCCCGCTATCCCAGAGTCCCGCTGGCGGGAAAACCTGGCGCTGGTGGCGGCCTGGCTCGCCGAGTTCGGCGGGCGACCGTTGGCTGAACCCCCGCGTTTTGAGTGGCAGGCGCCTTCAAATTTGGCAGATCAGGCCAGCGCCGGGGCGGCCGCAGCGGTCGCTCAGGGCCGGGCGGGAGCCGGACCGGTCGTGGCCGCGGCCGCATCGGTTGGCGGAGGCACCACCGCTCGCGTCCCGGAGTTGCCGCACTCGCCGGCCGGAGACACCGCGGCAACCGAAGGGCCCGGACGCAGCGACAATCCCCCGGCCGACGTTCGGCGCGAGGTGGGTGACGCGAACGACGCAAGAGCCGCGGCGGCCGGGTCTGTCACCGTGTCACCGTCGTCAGGTCCGGCCCTCCCCCGGCAACAGACCCGTCCACGAGCCACCGATGCGGACCACGCCGACGCTGACCATGACGACTCGGATGACGAGGGTTGGGAGGACCCGGAGCCCTATGACGCCGAGATCGACACACCGAGCTTCCGCCGGCGCGGCCGGGCCGATTCGAATCCGCCCGGTCCCGCTGCCGTGGATCGGCGGCTGACCACCGCCGGGACCGCCCGGGCGGCAGCTCCCGGCCCCCCCGCCCCGGAACGACCCGCCTCCGGGGCTCCCGGCCCCGAACGACCCGCCTCCGGGGCCCCTGCCGCCGAACAACCTGCCGCCGAACAACCCGCCGCCGAACAACCCGCCGCCGAAGCACCCCACCCCGGGTAGACCGAGCTTTCGGGCAGAGCGACGCGGGGTGACGGGAACCGGGGAACGGCCGTAGCCGCCGGGGTGTGCTGTGCGCGGGCCGGGAGCCGAGGCCGCAACAGGACGCGGCCCCGGATCTGCTCCGGGGCCGCGCGGGTGGTGGGTGACGTCAGGCGTCGTGTCGGGCGACGGCCCGGGCGACCAGTGTCGCCCACAGCTTCCCGAAATCGAGACCCGCCGCCTGGACCGCCAGTGGGAGCAGTGACGTCTCGGTCATGCCAGGGGACACGTTCACGCCGAGGACGTGGGGGCAGCCGTCGGCGTCGACGATGAGGTCGACCCGGGACAGGTCCCGTAGGCCCAGGGCGGCGTACGCGGCAAGTGCAGTCTCGGCGACCTGTGCCGCGACCTTCGCATCCAGTCGGGCCGGGGTGTGCCAGGTGGTGAGCCCGGCGGTGTAGCGGGCGGCGTAGTCGTACACCCCGTTCCGCGGGACGATCTCGACGGCCGGCAGCGCGTGCGGGCCGTCCCCCAGATCGACCACGGACACCGCGACGTCCATCCCGGGGATGTACCGCTCGACCAGGGCGGTCGAGTCGTACGCGAAGCAGCCGACCATGGCCGCCGGCAGCGACGAGGCGTCCCGGACGACGGCCGCGCCGAGGCCGGATCCGCCCTGCGCCGGCTTGACCATCAGCGGTACGCCGAGCCGCTCGACGATCCGGTCGAGAACCGCGATCGCGCCGAGTTCGGAGAACCGGTCGTGCGGCAGGGCCACCCAGTCCGGGGTCGGGATCCCGGCTTCGCGCAGGCGCGCCTTGGCGGACGGCTTGTCCCAGGCGAGCCGGGACGCGCGGGCGTCGCAGCCCACGTACGGCATGTCACAGAGGTCCAGGACACCGCGCAGCGACCCGTCCTCGCCGGTGGCGCCGTGCAACGCGATCACCACCGCGCTGGGTGGCTCGGCCTGCAGCGCCGGCAGCAGGGCCACGTCGGCGTCGCGCAGGTCGGTGTGGATCCCCGCCGACCGCAGGGCGTCGACGACGCGCCGACCGGAGCGCAGCGACACGTCCCGCTCGTACGACAGGCCACCGGCCAGGACGAGGACGGAGAGGTCGCCGCGGGCGGCCGGCGGTGGGGCTTCGTGAGCGGCGGGAAGCGCGGAGCTGGTGTCCATGGTCGGCATCATGCCAAGTCCGGGCCGGGCGTGTCGGCACCGGCCTGGCCCCGCCGCCGGGGCTGGTGCGCCGTTGCGGCGCCGGTGCCGAAGACCTCCCGCATGGCGATCTCCTGTTCCATCACCCCGGCCAGCCGACGGACCCCTTCGCGGATCCGTTCCGGTGGCGGGAAGGAGAAGTTCAGCCGCATGTTGCCGGCGCCGGTGCCGTCGGCGTAGAAACCCGTGCCGGGCACGTAGGCGACCCGGGCGGCGATCGCCCGCGGCATCATCGCCTTGGAGTCCAGGCCTTCCGGCAGGGAGGCCCAGACGAACAGGCCACCCGCCGGTCGGGTCCACGCCGTGCCGGTGGGCATCAGGTCGGTGAGGGCGTGCAGGAGCGCGTCGCGCCGTTCCCGGTAGACCTCGCGGTAGATCTTGAGCTGCTCCCGCCATGGCATCGTCGCCAGGTAGGTGGTGACCGCCGCCTGGGCGTACGCGCTGGGGCAGAGGATCTGCGCCTCGCTGGCGATCACGAGCTTCTCGCGGACCGCGTGCGGGGCGAGAATCCAGCCCACCCGCAGGCCCGGGGCGAAGGTCTTGGAGAAGGTGCTGAGGTAGAAGACCCCCTCGCGGCGCCGGGCCCGTAGCGGGGCCGGGGCCTCACCGTCGAAGCTGAGTTGCCCGTACGGGTCGTCCTCGATGACCAGCAGACCCGCCTGCTGGCAGATGTCCAGAACCCGCTCCCGACGTTCCTCGGTGAGGGTCACACCGGCCGGGTTCTGGAAGGTCGGGATGGTGTACAGGAACTTCGCCCGCCGTCCGGTGCGGGCCACGTCCGCGATCGCGGCCTCCAGGGCCTCCGGGATCAGACCGTCGCTGTCCATCGGCACATGCACCACCTGGGCCTGGGCCGCCTGGAAGACGCCCAACGCGCCGACGTAGGTGGGGCCTTCGGCCAACACCACGTCACCGGGGTCTAGGAAGAGCCGACCGATCAGGTCCAGGGCCTGCTGACCTCCGACGGTCACCACGACGTCGTCGGGCGAGGCTCCGGAGCCGGCGTCGATGCCGGAGAGGGACATCACCTCGCAGATCCGCTCGCGCAGCTCCACGGTTCCCTGGCCGATTCCGTACTGCAGGGTGGTCGTGCCGTGTTCGGCGGCGAGCCGGCCGAGCATCTCGCCCACCGCGTCCAGCGGCAGTGCCGCGATGTACGGCGCGCCGCCGGCGAGCGACACAACCTCGGGGCGGCTGGCAACGGCGAACAGTGCTCGGATCTCCGAGGCTGTCATGCCGCGTACCCTGCGGGCGTACCGGTCGGTGTAGTCGTCTAGCGTCGTGCCGGTCATGCGGCTTTCCACCTCACAACGCGGGCCCGTGGGGCCGCGGGTGTCGTCGGTACAGGTGTCCCGTCAGCGCCGTGTCGGCTCCGGTGGCGACACAGCGCAGGTTGGTCGATCGTAGTCGCCGCGGGGAAATGCCGCCCCTGTACTTCCGGCAGGGAGGACGCCGGTAGGCAACTACGGTGAACGTCCTCCCTTTGCCTGTCATTCGGGCGTACGATC
>DASVVF010000234.1:0-2246 GCA_036386695.1 Catenuloplanes sp.
GCCCGGCGTCACCGTAGGCGTGGGCGATCTTCACGGCGACGAAGCCGGCGCCGATGAGGATCCGCACCGGGTGGTGCCCGGGCGGCTCGGCCAGCAGCAGCCGGGTCAGCCGGTCCGGGTCCGGGTCCCCGTCGACCTCGCTGACCATCCCGTGGGTGTACGCCGAGAACTCGGACGGGGTCATCCCCATCCACCGGCCCCGGTCCCGGTCGAGGCGGCAGACGGCCCGGTGCCTCGGGTCGCCGGCGTGCAGCCCGATCAGCGCGGCGCGCAGCCCGGCGGCGGTGACCCCGCGCACCGGCCCGACGGTCCGGATGTACTCCAGGGGCAACCAGGTGCGTTCGCGCACCGACAGGCGGGAGTTGGGGGGCGCCATGGTTGGTCCTCGCTTCTCGGGGTGAATGACGGCGGCGCTCATCGTGCCGCGCCGCCCGGTCTGCGCAACCAGCTCGACGGCAGGGCCACCCGCAGCACCGTGGGCGCCACGAGCACCGTCTCCACCGCCATCACGGCGGCGAGCCACCAGACCAGGTCGTCGAGGCTGCCCTGGCTGCCGCCGTACGTGGCGGCGGCGATCTCGGCGATTCCGGCGACGATGGCGAACAGGCCGGCCTGCCGGACCCGACCCTGCACCCGGGCGACGGCCAGGTAGAAGTGGTGGAACACGAAGGGCACGTAGGTCAGCGCCAGGATCGCCAGGGCCCCGCCGGCCAGGGTGGCGTACGTCTCGCCGAAGATCGACATGATCGGCCGGGCGGCGACCATGAGCACGATGGACGCCGGGATCCCGGCGCCGAGGCAGATCAGCAGGCCCATCCGCACCTTGGAGCCGAGCGCCTCGCGGTCGCCGCTGCCCACCGCGTACAGGGTGATCGCCACGTTGCCGGGGATCATCGCGATGAACGACAGCACCATCCAGGCGGTGTAGAAGGCGGCGGTCGCCTGCGTCGACAACACCGCGGTCACCACCAACGGCATCGCGGTACGGGGCAGGAAGGCGGCCAGGTTCAGGACGTTGTGGTCGAACGCCAGGCGGCCCTTGCCGCGCAGCATCGCCAGCCGGGGGCGGATCGGGCCGAGCAGGCCCCGACGGCGCAGCGGACCGGCCAGCAGCCCGACCGAGATCACCGCCCCGGCCAGCCACGTGGCGAGCAGCGCTCCACCGGTGACGGTCAGCGGCAACAGCACCAGGCCGGCCAGCAGGGCCAGCTTGATCACGGAGAAGTAGGTGTTCCGCAGCAGTTGCATGGGCCCGGCCAGCAGGCCCAGCAGGGCCTCGTCGAGGACGAGGGTCATCGCGGTGAGCGCGATGCCCGCCACGAGCAGGACCGTCGCCGTCGGCGAGCCCAGCGCCGCCCGCAGACCCGGCACCGCGAACCGGGCGACGGCCACGTAGCCGAGCCCGCCGATCGTGGCGACCACCCCGGCGACCAGCAGGCAGGCGGAGATCAGACTCCACCGGCGGGCGGTCATCCGGGGCAACTCCGAGATCAGCATGGTGCCCATGCCGAACATCCCGACGGTCCCGATCAGGGTCATCGCGGACACCGCGGCGGAGGCCTGACCCACCGCCTCGGGCGAGGCCTGGCGGGCGGCCAACCACCAGTACGCGAACCCGGTCCCGGACGTGACGACCGTGGTGGCCATCAGCGACCCGGCGTTGGTGAACAGGTCTCCGTGGCGGCGCAGGCTCGCCAGCAGCCCGCCACCGGCGGCGACGGGAGCTTCGGCCGTGTCAGGGGTGCTCACGGCGTCTCCTCGGGGATCAGGAAGCGGTACGTCGCCGCGTCCCCGGCGGCGCGGCGGGTGGTGGCCCCGCAGGCCGGTGCCGGGCTCGGGCACCCGCGACCCGGGCCAATCCTTGCCCGAACCGGGCGCCGACGGGCGTCGGTTCCGGATATCGCGACCGCGATTCGCCGCATCGCCAGCCCCCGCGTGGTGAAATCACTGATCATCGTCGACTCACGGACGAAGGCGACGCTACTCGGCAATCGTACGTGTTTGCCCGGAATACCCGGTAGGCCGGGAAAGATGCGGTCGAGGGCCGACCCATCGCGCCGTTCGGGAGGGTCGGCTCCTCAGATCCGACCGATCGGCGGACCCGGACCACGACGAAGGGCCCGGGTCGGCGATTGACTCGCCGACCCGGGCCCCTCGCCGGAGCGCGGAACTACCGGCAGCGGCGACCGGTGTTGATGCAGGACACGATCTTCGCCATCTGGTTGTCCGAATTGACGTTCAGGAAG
>DASVVF010000235.1:0-5042 GCA_036386695.1 Catenuloplanes sp.
CGCACCGAGACCAGCCCGGCGCTGGTGCCCACAATGGAGGAGACCACGTTGGACGGCGCGTCGGTCTCGATGACGAGCTTGCCACTGGCCGGGTCGACGAAGCTGCCGAACGTGTACCGGGTCCCGTTGGTGCGGACGTAGTCGGCGATCCGGGACTGCACGGTGGAGCGGACCGCGTTGATGGCCGGCTTGGCCACCCGGGCGGCCCGGACGGCAGCCGCCCGGCCCATCGCGCGCTCGGTCGTCAACAGCCGCTGGCTGGCGGAGCTCGGTCCGCTCGCGGGGTCGGGCTTGGCGGCCGGATCGGGTGCCTGGCTCAGCGCCGGGGTGGCGCTCAGGGCCAGGGCCAGCGCGGACGTGATGACCGAGGTCAGCACCGTTCTCTTGACGTGCATGGGCGGGTTTCCTCTCGGGGTCGGGTCGGTCGGGCCCCCGTTTCGGGCCGAATGGCGTTCCCATGTAAGCGTTTTCCGGCGGCTCGTGGACGGCTGAGTCACATAGCTGACAAGCCATTCTCCAACAATGGGGAATCCCCGCTGGCCGGCGCCGCGGCAAACTTCCGCCGCCGGCATTCCCGCCCGATGATCGTCCGGTTCGATATTGACCTTGGCGCGTATCGGAAGGGCCATTGCGGCCTACTCGCCGGTTACCCTATCCGCCCTATATTCGGCACCAGTAGAGAGTGGACGGTTTTCTAGGCTTTTATGGCGGCCGCGCGTCGCGGGTGGCGATCCGGTGAGTCGCGGTCATCGCCCTGAACCGCAGGTCACCTGGTGGTTCCGGCCATCCGGGGAGTCGGTCGACCGGCCGGAGCGGCGCCCCCCCACGCTGACCTTCGGGTAACGGCGCTCGGGCGTCCGCAATGGTGCACGGAATCCGTGAGAGGTCGTCCCGGCGGTTCCCGGTATTCGATCATCGCCCTATCCGGGAGGAAGGTGTCGGAACGGTTTCCGGACGTCCAGGGCCGTGGACGTTTGGGGGACCGTGCCCGTCGCCGCGACGGAATGGTTCAGGACGGAAATGCGGGGGCCCTCGCGGCCAGCGTGATCAATTTCCGTCCGGGCCGGCGGTGGACGGCCCGGACAGCATGAGCCGGCCAGCGGGCGGTGCGCACCGGCGGGACGATCGGACCCGGCCGGGTGATCCCGACCGCTGGGCGATCGGGGCGGGGGAGTGGGCCGGCGCCGCACCGAGGTCCGGTCGAACGGTGGACGTGTCTGAATGGTTCGCACCGAAAGTAACCGATATCCTGCGGTGTGCTTAAGATGCGATTTAACCGGACTTCGTCCGTTCGGAAGGGTCTGGTGGTGGCCGTCGCGGCCGCCCTGACCGCGGTCGGCGGGCTCGCCCTCGCCGAGACGGTGGCGAGCGCGCCGTCGGCCGCCCCGTCGTTCGACGGCCCGGTGTACACCGTCGCGTACAGCGGCGACATCGCCTACGTGGGCGGCTCCTTCGCCAACGCCATCGTCGCCGGCCGGCTCGTCGCCCGGCCCCGGCTGGCCGCCTTCGACGCCAGCAGCGGCGCGCTGCTGGACTGGAACCCGGGCGCGGACGCCGTCGTCCGCTCGCTGGCCGTGGCGCCCGACGCGGTGTACGCGGCCGGCGACTTCACCACGGTCGCCGGCACCAGCCGCCGCTCCCTCGCCGGTCTGCACCCGGTCACCGGGGCGGCCAACGCGTTCCGCCCGGCCCTGGTGGGGCGACCCACCACCCTGGGCGTCGGCAACGGCCGCCTCTACGTCGGCGGCCGCTTCACCGCCGTCAACGGCGCCACCCGCGCCAACCTGGCCGCGTTCGCCCTGCCCGGCGGCGCCCTGGACGGCTGGGCCCCGAGCACCGACGACACCGTGAACGCGCTCGCCGTCACCGGCACCCGGGTCTACCTCGGCGGCAGCTTCCACCAGACCAACGGCATCAGTTCGACGTTGCGACTGACCGCCGTCCACCCGACGACCGGCGTACTCGACCGGGGTTTCCTGCCCAAGCCGGTCTCCCAGGTGTTCGCGGTCACCGCCGATGCGACCGGCGTGCACGCGGCGCTGGGTGGCCTCGGCGGGCGGGCCATCTCCTACACCCTCGCCGGGGTGCCCCGCTGGACCCGGCTCTTCGACGGCGACGCCCAGGCGATCGCCACCCTCGGTGGCGTCACCTACGTCGGCGGGCACTTCGACGTCGCCTGCACCACCGGCAACAACGGTGCCCAGGGCACGTGTACGGACGGCTCGGTGCCCCGGGTCAAACTCGCCGCGATCGACGGCGCCGGCAACCTGACCGACTGGGCGCCACAGGCCAACGGGGTGGTCGGGGTACGCGTCCTGGCCGCCAACCCGGCCGTGGGCCTGATCGGCGCCGGCGGTGACTTCACCACCATCGGCGGGCTGCCGCAGAAGCGGTACGCCTCGTTCCGGGCCGCGACCCCGGCCACCCCCACCCCGCCGGCGTCGACCAACGTCGCCTCGTACAGCTTCGACGTGACCGGCAGCGGCAACACCTTCGCCGACACCTCCGGTCGCGGGCATCTGCTGTCCACGTCGACCAGCAACGGGGCGACGCTGCAGACCGTCGCGCACGGCACCGGGCGGGCGGTGGTCTTCCCCCGGGCCTGCACCGGCACCGGGTGCCCCCGGCTGGTCCTGCAGACCCCCAACGCGGACGACCTGAACCCCGGCACCCGGGCGCTGCGCTTCGGCGCCAGCGTGCTGCTGGCCGCGGACCAGACCACGGCCGGCCAGAACATCCTGCAGAAGGGGTACGCCACCGCCGGCGGTCAGTACAAGCTCCAGGTCGACCAGCTGTCCGGCAAGCCGAGCTGCGTGGTGTCCGACCAGAGCACCGCCACCGGCTACCTCGCCCGCAGCACCGTCACCGTGGCCGACGGCGCCTGGCACACCATCGAGTGCCAGCGCACGGCGACCGCCCTGACCATCACCGTCGACAACATCGCGCGGGGCGGCGTCGGGGTGCCCGCCGGCGTGTCGGTCACCAACACCGCGCCGCTGGTGCTGGGCGGCAAGGGCCTGTCCGAGAACAACGACCAGTACCAGGGCGCCCTCGACGACGCCTGGATCGCCATCGGCTGACCGCGGGCCCCCGGCCTCCCCGGCGCCCCCGCGATCATGGGCCTGGCGGCAGGAACCCCGCCAGGAACTGCTGCCAAGCCCATGATCGACGCGGCTCGTCACCTAGCCGCGGTAGTGGCGGCCCTTGTCGTAGCCGCCGGCGCCCGCGCCCGTCACCACCGCGCGACCGGCCGCCGTGCCCTGCTCGGGGAACGGCAGGGCGCTGGTGGTGAGGATGGCGGTGGCGTCGGGCTCGATCATCCTCAGCCGGGTGGCGCGGGCCAGCGAGCCCATCTCGCCGTCGCGGAAGCCCGCGCGGTAGCCCTTCTCGTAGCGCTCGCCCCGGCCGAAGGTGCGGCCGAGTGCGAAGAAGGAGGAGCCAGACAGGGCCATGAAGAACAAAATCGCGAACAGAGTCACAGCGATCCTTCCGGGGGGCGAACATTTGCCCCAGCAACAACCGTCGAAACCAGCTTAAGAGGAACTTAAGAGACAGTCATCCGGCGATCCTCTACTCTCCCGAGGTACATCCAGACGGCACAAACTGGACGGAAGGTTATAAAAAGCTTAAGCGCGTGGCGAGCTGGACGGACGTCAAGCGAGGTGCTAACCCTGGCCGTCGCGCCGCCGGTCCCGCCCGGCGCCGTCGGCGGGCCCAGAAGCGGCGCCAAGATTGCTAACATATCCACACTCATCATTGACCAAATCGAAGACCCTCGATACATTGCGGACGCGGCCCGAGCTCTCGGGTGACGTGCGCGGGTCCCCGCGGTGGCGGCTCGTAACCCTCCCACGTCACTGGAGGAGAGATGACCCACTCCACGATCCGCCCGCCCACCGGGCCGCGCTGGCGGCTCGCCGCCGTCGCCACGGTGGTGCTCGCCCTGCTCGGCGCCAGCGTCACGGTCAACGCCGCGGTCAGCGCCGCGGTCAGCGCCGCGGTCCGGGCCGCGGCCAGCGCGGCACCGGCGGCAGCGACCTGTGGCGCGGTGCCCGGCGACGCGGAGGCGGTGCTGACCGGCAACACCTGGACGTCGCGCAGCGGCACCCGGACGGTGTACACCGGCGCCAGCATGCTGGAGGCGATGCGCAGGGCGGTCGCCGCCCTCACCCCGGGACGCACGGTCCAGCAGCGGGTGGTCGTACGGGGGTCCGGGACGATGCCGGCCACCCAGTCGCTCGACCTGCCCAGCCACACCTCCCTGGAGGTCTGCGGCACCGTCAACGTGACCGGCCGGGTCGGCGGCCAGAACGCCGTCGTGCAGATGCAACGGGTCTCCAACGTCGACGTGCCGTTCCTGACCGTCACCGGATCGGTCTACTTCGCGGTGTTCATCCGCAACGGCAGCGACATCCACCTCGGGCAGCTGGATCTGCGCCTCGGCTCAGGGGGCCTGGGTGTGCGGATCGACAACCACGGCAACCGCAACACCCGCAGCCGCAACATCACCATCGACAGCGTGTACGCCTCCGGCGGCTCCAGCCACGGCGTCGAGACGTACGGCGTCGACGGGCTCACCATCGGCACCATCACCGCCCGCAACACCGGCGAATCCGGCCTGCTGCTCAACGACACCATCAACGCCACGATCGGCACTGTCGACGCGATCGGCGCCGGCACCGGCACCGGCTACGCGGCCTTCCGGATGGCCAACCGCAACGGCCGGATCGGCAACACCTACCCCACCAACATCCGGGTCGGCCAGGTCATCGCCCGGGGCGGCGGGCGCGGCATCTTCTGCGTCTCGGAGAGCGGCGGCGTGGTCATCGACCGGATCGACATCGCCGGCACCGGCAGCAACGCCATCCTCATCGAGAACTGCTACAACGTGACGCTCGCCGCGGTCTCCGGCACGGTGCGGGACAAGGACATCCGGATCGGCTCGCGGTCGCAGTTCCCGGTGTCGTCGAGTGTGGTCATCCAGAACCTCTCGGTGACCAACTCGCCGGTCACCGAAAGCCCGTGCGGGCGGACCAACAGCG
>DASVVF010000236.1:0-2995 GCA_036386695.1 Catenuloplanes sp.
CCAACTCGGCGCCGCCGCGGCAGCGCAGCACCGGAACCCGGACCTCCAGCGGTACGGCAGCCGCGGCCAACGCCGGCCGGTCCTTCGACTCACCGCGCAGCGCGCTGCGGAACACCTTCGCCAGCGCGCCGGCCAGCAGGCTGGACGCCGCGTACGGGCGGTCGTTGACGTACTGCCCCAGGGTGAAGCCGTCCGGCATGGTGGCCTGGCCACGGCCGCGCCGAGCCCCACGCGCCCCCGCCAACCGCACCGGGTCGACGTCGAGGAGCAGGGCCGCGGTGCAGCGGTCCTCGGTCGCCTCGGGGTAGACGACGTACGCGGTGCCGGTCGGCACGTCGAAGGAGTGCACCCGGTCGGGGTGCTTCACCAGCAGGTAACCGAGGTCGGTCGCCGGCCGGTGGGTGGTGGTGACGGTGAGCAGCACCCGCCGATGATGGCAGCTCCCCGCCCGGCGCATCGACCGATTACCGGCGATGCCGGTTGCCGACGACGCCCCGCCGATCCTCGGATCGACGGGGCGTCGGGTGATGATGCGGCTGGGTGGGGCGGTCCCGCAGGCTCAGGCCGTGAAGCGCGGCCGGCGCCGCCGGGCCAGGACGAACCCCGCCACGCCGGCCAGGAGCAGCAGCGCCCCGGACCCGGCCAGCAGACCGGTGGTCGCTCCGGTCACCGGCAGGCCACCGCCCGTGCCGCCGGCACCGGGGTTGACGACGATCTTCGCCGCGTCATTGCCCTTGTTGCGGTCGGTCTCGACGACGTAGAACAGCTCAGCGTCGTTGACCCGCACGCCGCCGACGCCGTTGGTGATGTCGGCGTCGAGGCGCAGGCTGAACCGGAACTGGGTGGCCGCGCCCGCGGCGAGCCGTTCGGCCGGGAAGCAGACGTACTCCGGCGCGCCGAGCTCTTCGTCCTTGTCCCAGGTCGGCAGACAGTTCTCGTCCACCTTGACCACCGTGGTGCGGGCCGGAACGGTGACGCCGACGAAGGTGAAGTTCCTCGGCATGGTCGCGTTGATGGTGGCCGGGCCGTTGTTCCGTACGCCCACCGTGAGCGGCACCGTGGCGCCCCTGCCGCCGGTGACGGTCGCCCCGATGGCCGCCACGTCGGCCGGGTTCGCCCCGGTCACCGCGATCTCGTAGACCAGGCCGTTGTTGAGCATGTCGATGTCGGTCTGCGGGACCCGGGCGGCCTTTGTCGTCGTAGGGGTCAACGCCAGGGCGCTGCCGGCACCCGGGGCGCCGACGCTGATCTCCAGCGTTTCGCGCAGCAGGTTCCAGTCGTCCGGCGTCAGCCACATTCCCAGGAGCGTCACGGTGCTGGGGGCGGGCATGTCGCGCGGTACGGTGGCGGTCAGCGGGGCGGAAATCCGATAGCCCTTCCCGGGCTCCAGGTTCTCCGGGAAGGTACAGGCGACCACGTCACCGTAGGTGCAGTTGGTGAAGCGCTTGGCCAGCGGCAGGCCGGCGTCGCCGGGCAGCACCAGGACGGCGCCGGTGGCGGCCAGTTTGCCGACGTTGCGCACCTCCGGCCGCAGGTCCACGCGTTCGCCGATCCGTGTGCTGATCCTGGGAGTCTCGCCGGCCGCCAGGTCGACGCCCTCGCCGATCCGGACCGTGGATTCGTAGCTGACCGGCCGCACACCGTCGAACTGGGCGGTGATCTTCAGCTTCGCCGCTTCCCCGGCCTTGGCCTTCGCCTTGGCCTTGACCTGCAGGCTCAGTGGCTGCAGCTCGAGCTCCCGGTAGAGGTGCTCGGCGTCGTCGCCGGTGCAGGTCAGCACCGTGCCGGACGTGCTGCAGGTCAGCTCGTTGTCGAGCGGCGAATCCTTGAGTTGGCTCACCGTCACCAGCTCGGCGGCCGCGCTGAAGTCGACGGTGACGCGCAGGTGCTCGAGCTTGGTCGGGGTTTCGGTCACGTACGGCAGGTCGGCATGCAGGAACACCGCTCCGGCGTTGGGCGGCCCGTCGGCAGCCACGGTCAGCTCCGGGAAGAACAGTCCAAGTCTGACCTTGTCCGCGGCGGCGGCGGCCGGAACGGCCGCGAAGCCGAGGGCGGCCACTGCCGCTCCGAAGCCGGCCAACACGCGCCGGGAAATGTGGTGCCGCATCGACGAGCCTTCCGATGGAGTAGTGGAGCCAGCGGATCTTAGGGCAGCTCGGCCACCGGCTGCCACCGCCGATTTGGGGACCGGACCAAACAGCTGAGTGCCAGACCGGGGCAATGCCCCCCGACTCGCACCACGCCCCTTGGTCGCAGGTGGTGCGGCTCACTGGTGCGGCGCATTGAGGTGGCGCACAGAGGTGGCGCACTGAGGTGGCTCACAGACGGTGGCGAAATAGTGGACCGGGCACGCAATGATCGCCGGGACCCGCCCCGTCATACGGGAGAAGAACCCGGAGGTGCCTCTTGACGTTCGAGGAGTTCGCCGACTCCCGGCTGACCGCCCTGCTGCGCTACGCCCTGATGCTGACCGGTGATCCGCACACCGCACAGGACCTGGTGCAGGAGACGATGGTGCGCGTCCAGCTCAACTGGCGCCGGGTCGCCCGGGCGGACTCCCCGGAGCGTTACGTGCGCCGGATGCTGACCAATCAGCACATCGACTGGCGTCGCGGCTCCTGGCTTCGCCGGGTGCTGTTGCGTCCGGAGCCGGAGGACGCGCTCGCCGTACCCGTCGACCACGCGCAGGTCGGCGCGGAGCGCGACCAGATGTGGTCCTGGCTGGCCGGCCTGCCGCGCCGCCAGCGCGCCGCCCTGGTGTTGCGGTTCTACGAGGACCTGCCGGACGCCGAGATCGCCGAGGCGCTCGGCTGCACGGTCGGCACGGTGCGGGGACACATCTCCCGGGGACTGGCCACCCTTCGCTCCCAACTTGTGGAGGCTTGCCCATGATCGAGGATGAGCTGCGCGCGGCGTTCGCCCGCCAGGAACCACTGACCCCGGCGGCCGGCCCGGTGCGCGCGGCGATCGAGCGCACCGCGGTCCGCCGGCGGCG
>DASVVF010000237.1:0-2320 GCA_036386695.1 Catenuloplanes sp.
GGTGTCGTCCATCTCGGCGAGGCGTTCAACGCCGAGATGGACGACTCAGGCCGAGTCCGGCGCCGTCGCGGTAGGCGCTGACCTTGCACAGCAGTGCCTGCCGGCACTCGGCGCAGGACTGGTACACCGCCCAGCCGACAACCTTGCCGTGCAGCAGGGCGTGGACCTCCGCCACGTCACGGGCACTGCTCGGCGGTTGGTAACGCAGCTCGGCGGCGGCCAGCTCGCGGCGGTAACGGTGCCAGGACGGGCGCAGCCAGCGCGGCTTGCGCAGCAACCGCGAGTTGGCCACGGCCATCCGCACCCACTGTCCCACCCAGGGCGACCAGTGCGCAGGGCGACCAGTGCGCGGGCCGGCCAGGCGATGGTGGCCGCCGCCGCCGCGGCCGGATGCCGGTGACCCGCAGCGGCGCCTCGGAAAGGCGCACAGCGGCATCGCGATGTGTAGGCCGTGTGTAGGCCGCGACGCCATGCTGTGCGCTTCCGCACGTGTGTGCGCACTCAGGACCGGGCAGTAGGGATCTAGGGACGCCGGAGGATAGTCGTGCTGTTCTGGCCAATTCGCTGGCGGACGCCGCGGGCGGCGATCAACCTCGGTTACCGCCTTGAGAGGAACGGCGACCCAAGCCGGGCGCGACGGGCGTTTCAGCGTGCCATGGATTCGGACAACCATCACGCCGGGCCGAGTGGCGCCTGGGGAATAGCCACCTCGCTGAGGAAACAGGGTGACCGGGACGCGGCCCGGGCGTACTACCAACGAGCCATCGACTCCCGGCACGAGGCCTGGGCGCCGCGAGCCGCGACCGACCTCGCGGACATGTTGGCTGAGCAGGGCCACGCCGCCGTGGCGTGCTCGTATTACCAGATCGCGATCAGCTACGGCGATCCGGCCAAAGCAGGCTTTCTCTATGCCCGCCGTGCCCGGGAAAGACTTGATGCGCTGCTGGCCGGACCACACGCCTGACCGTGCCCACCACCCGGTCACCGCCCCCCGTGCGGGGTGTCACCGAGGGCGAGGTGACCGGCGGGTCGCACGTGTGCGCTGTCGGGGGATGGCGCCGATCGGGCTCGCCGGGCTTCGCGGTACGCGCCCGGATCGATAGGGTCATCGGCATGCCTGACGCTGTTGTCAGGCCGGGCGGCCTCCACGGATCCGGGACGCCGCTGCGCCGACGGCAGCGCCGCCCGCGTCGGCGACGACGCGGTGCGTGCCTCACTCGCCACGGCGGCGCGCATCCACCTGCCGGAGTGGCGCGAGGCGCTGACCCCTCACACCCAGAGGTCCTCGGCCACGCCTGGATCGCCGCCACCTGCGTTACGTCCATGTCCGCCGCACCCATGTCGGAGGACGCCTGGGTGGCCGGGCAGCAACGGGCGGCCCAACGGTTGAAGGTACTGGTGACGCCGTGAAGTGGAACCTGCGGCTGGCAGCCGCTCAACGCGCATCTGGAAGGCCAGCGAGCTGCAGCGCATGCTCGCCGAACGCGGCCTGAGCACCCTCCGCCGGGAAGATGTCCGGACTATGGTCCGGGGAGCTGGCCAGCATCAAGCTCGACGACCTCGACGTGATCTGCGCCGTCCTCGACTGCGGCGTCGCCGACGTGCTCATCCCGGAGCCGGACAGGGTCGCCCGGCCCGCAGCGGAGCAGGTGCCACAGCAGGCCGTGGCCGGGGCCACGATCGTAGTGGCGCCACGGCGCCGGGACGGACGCTCTCTGCCACCGGCATGAGCCCCGCCCGGCGCCGGACCGCCGACGTGATCGGGCCGCGGGGCTGCATCCAGAACGGGTACTGCCGGTTGTGCTGGCACCAGGCCGCCCTCGACGGCAACGCCGCTGGTCGGCGCCGCGGCGCCGACGCCGCCTACCTGCACGGCCAGCTCGACTTGGCGCCGATTCGCCATTTCGAATGGGGGAGCGGCAACCACTGAGTGGTGTTCTCCAGCGGCTCGTCCCCTTGGCGGCGGGTGGCCATCAGCAGGCTGGGGAACCCGCTCGACCGGTCGCCGCCCGCGATTCGGTGGTCAGCAGACCGGCCAGAACGGTTCCTCGACGCTTCGCCGCCTGCGCGCCGCGCGACCACCAGGGGGAAAGCGCGAACCACCAGGGAAAAAGGGAGGCACCTGCTCCCCGCCACTTTTAACGTATAGCGCACCGGGGGGCTTGTGGCAAGACCCGGGTCGTGCCGCAGAATCGTCGGACTGGCCGCGAAATGCCCGGGAATGTCGGTGCCGCCGGGTCGGATGACGCCGGCCCGGTGCCCTTTTACCGCAGGCTGTGGCTGCCCGTGAATTCAGATCGGAGCTGATGTCGTGACCCCG
>DASVVF010000238.1:0-5886 GCA_036386695.1 Catenuloplanes sp.
GCCGCGCCACAGCGCCAGCGCCTCGTCCAGCCGTTGCAGCGCGACCGACGGTTGGTCGGCGGCCGTGGCCCGGGCCGCGGCCACGAGCCGCTCGAACCGGCCCGCGTCGGTGTGTCCGGGATCAACGCGCAGCAGGTAGCCCGGTGGCCGGGTCAGGAGGATCTCCTCGCCGTCGGTGTGCAGCAGCGCGCGCAACCGGGAGACGTACGTGTGCAGTGACGGCACCGCCGCCCTCGGGGCTTCGTCGCCCCACAGGACGTCGGTCAGGCGGTCGACCGAGACCACCGTTCCCGAATGCACCAGCAGGGCCGTCAGCAACCGCCGCTGCTGTCGGCTGCCGATGGTCATGGTGCGCCCGGCGCTGCCGACGATCAGTGGCCCCAGTACCCCGAACTCCATACCGATCCGCTCACCTGTCCGGCGCGTCGACGACGGGCGCATACCCGCCGACAGTGTGCCGCCATCGCGCTGCAAGGCGGCGCACCCATCGTTGTCTGTACCACGAACAGGAGGTTGAAAGCCATGAGTTATACGGCAACGTCCAGCACCCCGACGGTTACCGAGCTGCCGCTCGACCCGGCGCAGGTGCAGGCCTTCGCCGGTCGCGTGACGGCCGACACCAGCGCCTGGATGGTCACCACCATGGTCATGATCGGCGAACGCTTGGGGCTCTGGCGGGCACTGGCCGACGGCCGTCCGGTGACCAGCGCACAACTGGCCGAGCGGACCGGCACCAGCGAGCGGTACGTCCGGGAGTGGCTCTCGGCCATGACCGCGCACGGCTACCTGACGTACGCGCCGGGCCCCGAGCGGTTCGCGCTGCCCGCCGCGCACGCCCCGGTGCTCGCCACCGAGAGCCCGGCCTACTTCGGCGGACTGCACCAGGGTTTGTACGGGCTGACCAGCATGCTCGACCAGGTCGTCGGCGCGTTTCGCGACGGGGGCGGGGTGCCGCTGTCGAATTATCCGCCAGACTGGTGGCAGGGTCTGGAGCGCTTCAACAACGGCTGGTTCGACTACCTGCTGACGCCGGTGTGGCTGCCGGCGATGCCGGAGACACACGCGCTGCTGCAGCGCGGGGCGGACGTGGCCGACGTCGGCTGCGGTCGCGGCCGGGCGCTGATCCGGCTCGCGCAGGCCTATCCGGCCGGGCGCTACGTCGGATACGACATCCACCCCGAGTCGATCGAGGCGGCCCGCGCCGGCGCCCGGGCCGCCGGTGTCGCCGACCGGGTCCGGTTCGAGTGCCGCGACGCGGCCGCCGGGATCCCGGGCGGGTACGACGTCATCACCACCTTCGACGTCATCCACGACGCCGGCGACCCGCACCGGATGCTGCGGGCCATCCGGGACGCGTTGCGCCCCGACGGCCGCTATGTCTGCCTGGACATCAACGCCAGCCACCGACTGCAGGACAACGCCGGACCGCTGGCCGCGTATTTCTACGGCATGAGCGTGCTGTTCTGCATGACGACGTCGCTCGCCGAGGGCGGAGCGGGGCTGGGCACCTGCGGGTTCAACGAGCACACCGCCCGTCGGCTGTGCGCGCGGGCGGGCTTCGGCACGATCCGCCGGGTCGAGTTGGACAACCCGTTCAACAACCTCTACGAGATCACCGCGTAGGCGCCAATTCGCGGGGGTCCGCCGTTGCAGCGCGGGCCCCCGCACACTCCCGACCACGAAAGGTTCCTGCCGCCATGTCCCCGTTCCGACCCGCCGACGTGTCAGGCTTGGGCACCGTGCTCGGCGTCTGGGCCCACCCGGACGACGAGGTGTACCTGTCCGGTGGCCTGATGGCCGCGGCCCGCGACCACGGCCAGCGGGTGGTCTGCGTGACCGCCACCCTCGGCGAACACGGCACCCCTGACCCGCGGCACTGGCCGCCGGCCCGTCTGGGCCGCGTCCGGGCCGCGGAGCTGCGCGCCTCACTCGCCGTACTCGGCGTCACCGAACACCACCAGCTGGGCCTGCCCGACGGCGGCTGCGCCGATCAGCCCTTCGACACGGTGGTCGACCGACTCGTCAGCATCATCGACGACATCCGCCCCGACACGATCCTCACCTTCGGGCCGGACGGCTTCACCGGGCACAGCGACCACCGGACGGTCTCCGCCTGGGCGACTGCGGCCCACGCCCACGCCGGGACCGACGCTCGACTGCTCTACGCCACCACCACCGCGGAGTTGATCGACCGGTGGGGGCATGTCTACGACCGTCTCGACGTGTTCCTCACCGACGGGGTGCCGGTCCGTACGCCGTCGGCCGACCTCGCTGTGCGATTGGAGCTCGACGACGAGCTGTCCGACCGCAAGCTGGTCGCCCTGCGCGCCCAGGCGACCCAGACGGCAGCCGTCGTCGCGCTCCTCGGTGCGGACACGATGCGCGACTGGTGCGCGGTCGAATCGTTTCTCGACCCCCCGACGGCGTAGCCGACTACCCGGGGTCGGCGGCGGTCCGGAACCCCGCGGGGTTGTGTCGGACCCGTCCGATACAAAGAAGGCCACTTTGATCGTGACGGAGGACTGCGTGACGGAGGACTGGTTGTGACAAGCGATGGCGTCGCCTACGAGCGGCGCAGTGCGGCGCCCGTCATCGCCCCGGTGCGGCACCGCAAGCTGGTGAAGGTGCCGTTCGTGGAGCTCGCCCAGGGGCGGTTGCAGGGGGTGGTCTCCAGCGGCTCGGACGCCTCACGGGTCTACGTCTCGTCGGTCACCGCGGGCGATCACGGGCTGAGCTGCAGTACCAACAACAACCGACCATGCGCGGGGCTCAGCGGGGCGAACGCGTGCAACCACATCGGCGCGTTGCTCGACGCGGCGGTGGCGCAGTACGGCATCGACCGGGTGACCCGCTACCTGAAGGTGGACCTGCCCGAGGGCGAGGACAACCTGCGGGCCGGGCTGCACGCGACGACCGCGCCGAACCGGGCGGCGGAGGTGTTCAGCAGCTTTCTGCGGCACCTGGCATACCTGGAGCTGTCACCGAGCGTCGACCCGCTGCCCGAGCTGCAGTGGTTTCCGGCGGCCGGGGCGGTGCACTGATGCTGGCCGAGGTCCCGCGTACCCACCCGACCGGCCTCGACGGGACGCTTGCCCTGGTCGACGGCCTGGATGACGCGCTTGTCCACGGCCTCGCCCGCATCGACGAGGCGCGGGGCGCCGCCCTGGAGTCCATCGCCGCCGCCCTGGCCGGGTCGCCGCTCGGCGGCCGGGTGGCCGACTCGGTCGGAAAGATCATCGCCGGTACGGTGGCCGACGAGCACCTGGCCGCGCTGGCCGGCGCCCGCTGCGCCCTGCTGGGCGCCGCCCACGACGCCCTGCTCACCGGCGTGGACGCCGCCCTCGGTCGGGTGCGGGAGCCATGGTCGGCCGCGGCCGTCCCCGGCGCCCTGGGTCAACTGCTGGCCGGCGGCCGGTCCTGGCTGCGGGAGCTGGCCATCGCCGGGTGGCGCGGCGTCGACCACGAGGTGGCCGGCGGTGGCGTACAGACCGTGCAGGCGCTGATCGCCGAGCCGTCCACCCGCCGGCTCGCGGTGCTGCTCGACGGATTCGCGGCCGAGCTGCGTGCCGCCGCACCGGTCGCCACGCTGCGGCGGGTCCCGGTGCGCCGCTGGGCCGACCTGTGGAGCCGTGCCGTGCTGCTCTGCCAGGACGGCTTGCCCGGTTACGGGGCCGCGCCGGTCGACGGGCGGCTGTTGGTGCTCGGCGTGGACCTGCACGAGCACCCGACGGTGTTCCGGGCGCAGGCGCACGGGCTGCTGGAGATACCCGGCGGTGCCCCGCGCCTGGTTCGCGTCAGCGTGGCCGGGGCGAAGGTCGACACGATCAGCGGTCCGTCCGCGTGGCGGATGCTCGCCGCGTTCCCGACCCTGCTTTCCGCACTGGCGGCGCGGCGCACGGTGGAGGTGTCGGGGATGCCGCTCACCCCGGCCGGTGACCTGATCTGGGACGAGTCCCGCGCCTCGGCCGGGGAGCCGGCCGACCCGTTCGCGACCGCGCGGGTCCGGCTCGCCGCCGCGGTCGCGTCGTCGGCACCGCCGCTTGACCGGCACCCCGCCGCGATCTCCGAGCCGGTGCTGGTGGAGGGATACGTGCCGGATCGGGAGTCGCTCGACCTCGGCGGCACCACCCTCGCGTGGGACCTGGACCGGCTGCCGGCAGCCGGCCCGCTGACCCCGGCCCTGCTCGCCGCCTCCACCGCCTGCCTGGGGCTGTTGCGCTGGGACGGCGGCCGGTGGGCGGTGCAGCCGCTCGCGGTGCAGGCCGTGCTGAAAGGCAAGCCGGTCGCCGTGCACACCGGTGACTGGGCGCTGGGCCCCCTCGATCCGAAGGCCGCGAAGGCGGAGGCGGTGGCTGGTACAGCCGTCGATGTGCTGCGCGAGCGCGCGGGAAGGTTGCTGCGCGGGTGAGCACGGCGGAGAACCGACGACAGGTCCTCTACTGGCGGCTCCTGGCCCGGATCTTCGACGCGGAGGAGCAGGCCGCGCTCGAGTCCGCGAGTGTGGCGATCGTCGACGACCTCGGGCTACCGGCGCTGCTGCTCGACCCGTCCGTCTCGGTGGACACCGTGGTGCAGCGTTTCCCGCAGCTCGAATCCGAATTCGACGGGCTGATGACCACCACGAGCGAGGACCGCGAGGGCGAGGTGCGGCGTGCGGCGCTGGTGTCGAAACTGCTGCTCAACGTCTTCGCCACCGGCTCCGGGAGCGTCACCGCCGAACAACTCGGCCGGTGGCAGGCGGACGCGGGCTGGTTCGAGCGGGCCCTGGGCTGCGAGCCCGGACAGCTACGCGGCCGGGCAGCCGCGGCGGGGGCCGGGGACGGGGGCGGGGGCGCCACGGCGGGAACCGGGCCCGGCGTCGGGACGCACGTGAACCTGGCCCCGGTCATCGCCGGGATCGAGGGCGACCTGATCAAACGGATGCGCCTGCGCGAGGTGCTCGCCGACAGCCGGCTCGCCAGGCAGCTCACGCCCAGCATGTCACTGATCGAGCAGTTGCTGCGGGACAAGGACAACCTGGACGGGGTCGCCCTGGCCAACGCCAAGGCGCTGATCCGCCGGTTCGTCGACGAGGTCGCCCAGGTGCTGCGCACCCAGGTCGCCCAGGCGAGCACCGGCACGATCGACCGGTCCGTCCCGCCGAAGCGGGTCTTCCGCAACCTCGACATGGGTCGGACCATCTGGAAGAACCTGCCCAACTGGAGCCCGCAGGACGAGCGTCTCTACGTCGACCGGCTGTACTACAAGCACACCGCGAAGCGGATCACGCCGGCCCGGCTGATCGTCGTGGTGGACCAGTCCGGGTCGATGGTCGATGCGATGGTCAACTGCACGATCCTCGCCTCGATCTTCGCGGGGCTGCCAAAGGTCGACGTGCATCTGATCGCGTACGACACGCGGGCGCTGGACCTGACGCCGTGGGTGCACGACCCGTTCGAGGTGCTGCTGCGCACCCAGCTCGGTGGCGGCACGGACGGCACCGTCGCGCTCGACCTGGTCCAGCCGAAGATCGCCGATCCGCGCAACACCGTCGTGGTCTGGATCTCGGACTTCTACGAGTGGCGGGAGCAGGCCGTCTTCGACGGGATGACGGCGATCCACCGGTCCGGGGTCCGGTTCATCCCGGTCGGGTCGGTGAGCAGCGGTGGCCAGCAGAGCGTCAACCCGTGGTTCCGCCAGCGCTTCAAGGATCAGGGCACCCCGGTGCTCTCCGGGCGCATCAAGAAGCTCGTCGTCGAGCTCAAGAACTTCCTGGCCTGACCTCCCACACCAAACCCCTGTCACCAAGGAGACCGACAACCCA
Organism: Catenuloplanes sp.; assembly: GCA_036386695.1. Classification (GTDB taxonomy): domain Bacteria; phylum Actinomycetota; class Actinomycetes; order Mycobacteriales; family Micromonosporaceae; genus DASVVF01. Next base: position 5,804 of record DASVVF010000238.1, read on the forward strand.
TGAGCAACGAGCTGCTGCGCGCCCCCGCCGAGGTCAAGTACGCCGACGAGCTGGACTGGCTGGAGTCCGTCGACGACGGGCCC
>DASVVF010000239.1:0-1844 GCA_036386695.1 Catenuloplanes sp.
CCGGCACCACCGTGCTGCTCTCCACCCACCTGCTGTCCGAGGTGGAACAGGTCTGCAGCCACGTCGGGGTGATGCACCGCGGCCAGCTGGTCGCCCAGGCGCCACTGGCGGAGCTGCGCGCCGGGGCCGTGCCACGGGCCCGGGTCCTGACCGACCATCCCGACGGGGCCGCCCGGGTGCTGCGCGGGCTCGGCCTGACCGACGTCACCACGACCGGCTCCGAGGCCACCGGGTCACTCGGGCCGATTCCCGCCGAGAAGGTCGTCGCCACGCTGGTGCACGACGGCGTGCCGGTACGCGGGTTCCGGGTCGACGCCCCGGACCTGGAGGAACTGTTCGTCTCGCTCACCGGGAAGGGATTCGATGTCAGCGGTTGACACCCCGACGGTGCCCCGCCCGGCGCGGCGGGTCTCCGGCCGGTTCCTGCGTTCCGAGCTGCGGCTGATGTTCGTCCGGCGGCGTAACCAGGCCGGCCTGGTGGTCCTGGCGGCGGTTCCGATCATCATCGCGGTCGCGGTGAAGGTTTCGTCCCCCGCCGACACCGCCGACGGAGGCGGTCCGGACTTCGTCAACGGGATCGTCAACAACGGCTTCTTCGTGGCACTGGCCGCGCTGACCGTGGAGCTGCCGTTGTTCCTGCCGCTGGCGGTGGCGATCCTGGCCGGTGACTCGGTGGCCGGCGAGGCCAACATCGGCACCCTGCGCTATCTGCTCACGGTGCCGGTCGGGCGGACCCGGCTGCTGGCGGTCAAGTACGCCGGGATCGTCACCGGGGCCTTCCTGGCCCCGCTGCTGGTGGCGACCGTCGGGGTGCTGATCGGGCTGGCCCTGTTCGGGGGCGGGCCGGTGACGACCCTGTCCGGGTCGCAGGTGGGCTTGGGCGAAGGGCTGCTGCGACTGCTGGGGGTCTGCCTGTACCTGGGGGTGTGCCTGGCGGCGCTCGGGGCGATCGGGCTGTTCATCTCCACGCTGACCGAGCAGCCGATGGGCGCCAGCGTCGCCACCATCTTCGTCGCCGTGCTGAGCTTCGTGCTGATCACGATCCCGCAGGTGGACTGGCTGCACCCGTACCTGCTCACCCGGCACTGGGAGGACTTCGGGGAGCTGCTGCGCGACCCGGTCACGCTGGACGCGCTGGGACCTGGGTTGCGCTCGGCCGGAGCGTACATCGTGATCTTCCTGGCCGCCGCGTGGGCGAACCTGAGCGGCCGCGACATCACCAGCTGAGCCGCGCCCGGTGGTGAGCGGAATCGCGGTGGTGGCCGGCCGCCGCGCTGCCTACGCTTGCGGGCATGCCCACCCTGTTGTCGGTCAACGTTGCCCATCCGCGAGCCAACCCCGCCAAAGACGTCGCGTCGACCGGCATCGACAAACGGCCGGTCAGCGGCCCGATGGAGGTCCGCGCCCCGGGCCCGAAGCGCGGTGGCCTGGGCAGCGGCCTGGTCGGCGACCAGGTCTTCGACAGCCGGCACCACGGCGGCGACGACCAGGCGCTCTACGCGTACGCCCGGGAGGACCTGGACGCCTGGGCGGGCGAGCTCGGCCGCCCGCTGGGCAACGGCGTCTTCGGGGAGAACCTCACCACCGCGGGGCTCGACGTCACCGGCGCCCGGATCGGGGAACGCTGGCGGATCGGCCCCGACGTGGTCGTGGAGGTGTCGGTGCCCCGGATCCCCTGCGGCACGTTCGCCAACTGGATGGCCGAACGCGGCTGGATCAAGCGGTTCACCGCCCGGGCGGCGCCGGGCGCGTACCTGCGGGTGACCACGCCGGGCACGATCGCCGCCGGCCAGCCGATCACGGTGCTCAGCCGCCCCGACCACGACGTGACGGTGGGCCTGACA
>DASVVF010000240.1:0-3411 GCA_036386695.1 Catenuloplanes sp.
ACGATCGGGTCGTAGACCCGGGCCGCCCCGTCGACCAGGTCGAGCGGGGCGTGGAAACCCTCCTCGGCCAGCCGCATCTTCGTCGGGTGCGGGCGCTCATCGGTGATCCAGCCGGTGTCGACGCTGGTCATCAGGATGCCCTCGGCCAGCATGTCCCCGGCGCTGGTGCGGGTCAGCATGTTCAGGGCGGCCTTGGCCATGTTCGTATGCGGGTGCCCGGCGCCCTTGTAGCCCCGGCTGAACTGCCCCTCCATCGCGGAAACGTTGACCACGTACTTGCGGCGGGCCGGTGCCGCGGCCAGCGCCGGACGCAACCGGCTGACCAGGATGAACGGCGCGGTCACGTTGCACAGCTGCACCTCGAGCAGCTCCAGCGGCTCGACCTCGTGCACCCGTCGGCTCCAGCTGTTGGCCGCGTCCAGGTCGGGCATCAGCCCGCCGGCGTCCACCGCCGTGCCGGCGGCGATCCGTTCGACCGAGGCCGACCCGACGGTCAGGGCCAGCGCGGCGAGCGTTCCCGGCGCCATCGACGGGCGCTGCCCCGGCACGCCACCGGCGGCCAGGTCGACGCTGGCCGAACCGGGCGCCGCCCCGCCGGCCTCAGGCCTGCCGGTCAGCTCCGCGGCGCCGTGCGGCACCGCCGAATCCGCCGACCCGAAGATCACCAGCTCCGGCAACGGTCCGTCGGGCAGCGGCACGGACTCGGCGGCGACGAGCTGACCGTACGACCCCGCGGTGCGGCGTACCGTCTGCGCGGCGTTGTTGATCAGAATGTCCAGCGGGCCCTGCCCGCTCATGTCGTCGGCCAACGCCACCACCTGGGCCGGGTCCCGCAGGTCGATCCCGACCACGCGCAGCCGGTGCAACCACTGGGCGCTGTCCGGCATGGCGGTGAACCGGCGGACCGCGTCGTGCGGGAACCGGGTGGTGATGGTGGTGTGGGCGCCGTCGCGCAGCAGCCGCAACGCGATGTACATGCCGATCTTCGCCCGGCCGCCGGTCAACAGCGCCCGCCGCCCGCTCAGGTCGGCGCGGGCGTCGCGCCGGGCCCGGTTCAACGCCGCGCACGGCGGACACAGCTGGTGGTAGAACGCGTCCACCTGCCGGTAGCGCTCCTTGCAGATGTAGCAGGCCCGCGGGCGCAGCAGGGTGCCGGCCGTCGGGGCGTCGGTCGGGCTGGTCAACGGCAGGCCGTTGGTCTCGTCGTCGATCCGCCCGGGGGCGCCGGTCGCGGTGGCCGCGGTGACCGCCTCGTCCGCCGTCCGGATCGACTCCCGCTTGTCGCGGCGCCGGCGCTGCTTCACGCTCTTGTACACCGCGGCGGTGGCCATCCGCAGCCGCACCGCGTCGGGGTGGTCGACCGGAATGTCGTCCAGCTCGGCGAGCACGTCGAGGCAGACCCGCAGGCGCGCGGGATCGATGCCGCCCGGCGCCGGTGCCGGTGCCGGTGCCGCTGTCGCGTCCGGGGCCGTGGCCCCGCCCTGCGTGCCCTGTCCGTTCACCGTCATGCCGTACTACCCGTTCCCTGCGCTGCGTGGTCTCGACCGATTCAACCCCGCGACTCTACGCCGGGCCGCCGGCAGTCCGCGCCCGCCCGGCATCCACGGCCCCTGACAGTCCGCGTCCGCCCGGTCGTCCACGGCCGTCCGGTAGTCCGCGCCCGCCCGGTCGTCCACGGCGGCCCCGGAGGCTGAGCCGCCACCCGGGGTGGGGGCGCCCGACCCGCTTGCGCGGTTGGTCGGGCGCCCGCACCGTCCGGGCCCACATCGGGCGGCGCCAGGCTTACGTGGTCGGGTCGCTCAGCGCGCGGATCTCCGCGGCGTCCAGGGCACGGCCCCACACGCCGATGTCGGCCAGCTCCCCGGTCCAGTTCCCCGGCCCAGGGACCCACTCGTAGTTGGCGTCGCGCCGGTGGTCCCGGCCGATGCTGTGGTACTCACCGCCGCCCGAAGGGTAGTAGTAGTTCTGGTCGGACCCCGTCGCCTGGCCGTTGACATACAGCGTGAGCGTGCGGGTTTCCATGTTGTAGACGGCCATCAGATGGGTCCAGGTGTTCGGGGTGACCGCGGTGGAGCGAGCGACCAGGTCCCCGCCGCCGCTGTGCTGCAGAAGGAACTCCCAGCTCTTGGCGGTGTTGTTGTAGGCCAGCCGGTACACGACCCCGTGAAAGCCGTTCTGGCTGACCGCGGTGTGCCACCCGGTGGTGTCGGTGAGCCGTACCCAGGCCGACACGGTCAGGCTGCTCGGGCCACCCCACACCGTGCGGGAGACCAGGCCCTGGCGGTCCGAGCCGTCGAAGTGCATCGCCGTCCGGCCAGGGCTCCGCCCGGGGGCGCCGAGGGTGCCCCCCAGCGGTTGGGCGTCCGAGCCGGCCCAGGTGACGTCGCCGGTGTGTCCGTCCAGGGTCCAGAACCCGGCGCAGTTCGGTGGCAGCTCGACCTCGGGTGCCGCCGCCGCCGCGGGCGCGCCGATCAGGGCGGTCGCCGCCAGTGCCGACGACACCACCAGTCCGATCCATCTGCTGGCTGTCTTCATCAAATACCCCCATGGGTCGGTAATGCGGTACACGACGTCCGGTGACGTCGCTTCGGGAAGTGGCCCGGTGGCAGGCGGGCGCACAGCACGACGCCTGCGGCGGGATCGCCGCAGGCGTCGTGCGGGTGGGTCAGCGATCAGCTGTCAGCACCGGATGAGCGGGCCCGGCGGACCCGGCCCATGCGGAACAGCACCACTCCGAGCACCAGGAGACCGACACCGACGCTCAGCGCCATGATGGCCGGGAACCCGGTGATGGGCAGCTTCCCGCCGATGATCGGCACGGTGACGCCGCCGCTGGTGCCCGGCGCGGCGACCTTGACCCGCACGCTGTGCGAGTCGGAACCGCCGTCGTCGTCGGTGACGGTCACCGTGACCTGGTAGCTGCCGCCCGCCCGGTAGGTGTGGCCGGCGGTGCACCGACCGCCGGTGACGGTGCCGGTGGAGGTGCTGCCGTCGCGCCAGTCCACCACGCAGGTGAGCCGGTCATTGCTGCCCGGGTCGGTGAACGTGGCCGTCACAGTGACCGGCGCGCCGGACTTCACCTGGCCCGCCGGACCCTTGACCGACTCGATCTTCGGCGCGGCGTTGGTCACCGTCACGGTCGCACTGTCGGTGATCTTGCCGTTGGCGAGAGTGACCTCGTACGTGCCGTCGTCGGTGCAGGTGATCGTGGTGGTGAGCGCGGCCGCATTGGCGATCTTGCAGGTGGCACCGGTGTCGACACCGGACACGGCGCGGTAGCGCCAGGCCGGCTTGCCGGCGCCGGTCGCGTTGCCGGCGAGTCGGATCGCGGCACCCTCGACCCCGGTCACGTCCTGGCCGGCGTCCACAGTGGTCTTCGCCGACACGACCACCGGAGCGGTCGCCGAGGCC
>DASVVF010000241.1:0-20476 GCA_036386695.1 Catenuloplanes sp.
CCAGCCACCGCCAACGCCACCATCAACGCCAACACGACCAACGACACCCCGCTGGTCACCAGTCGCGCAACGGACCATGACGGCCGTTCGAGCGGCCCACTCACCAGGGCCGTGAACTGGCGTGCCGTCAACCGGTACGCCACCCGGTGGGTCAACCGGTCGACCCACGTCCAGCCGAACTCGGGAGAACGCCGGGCCGGTTCGAAGTGATCCAGATTCCACTCACACCGCGGGCACCACGGCACCGCGCCCTGAGCCGTGACCGAGGCGGTACGGCAGTGCGGGCAGGACGGGTCAGATGCGGCACCGAGAGAGCTCACGACGCAGGATCATGCCGGACCCGGGTGCTCGCGGCCACCCCGTCGTGCAGCTGCACCAACGACGCGACCGGCCGCCGCACTCGCCCCGCGGTCGCGCCGTCCGGCGGGGCGTGAAGAAGCTCTGGTCGCCTTCCCGGGAATAGACCTCCTTTTCCATTCTGTGTCGATACGAAACGCGCCACCGTCATATACAGTCACGCCTGTTGAGGACAGCGAGCAGGAAGAAGGCACAGCAAAAGACCGTGACGTCGTAGTTACGCGAGTTCATAGCTGAGCTGGAGTTGACGACATTTGAGATGACCAGGAGAATATTGTGATCGAAGTCCGGCCGCATGAAGGCGTCGGCAGTCTGACATTCGGAATGTCGCGCTCGGAGACTCGGTCCGTGCTGGGGACTCCCGAGGTTTTCAGGCGGGCGGCGTATTCCCTGACTCCCTCGGACTCGTACTTCGAGGAAGGCGTGATCCTCGGATTTGGCCTGGACGAACGCCTGCGTGCTGTCGATCTGACGTCTCGGGCGGATGCCGCTTTCCGCGGCATCCGGCTACTCCGGCGGCGCGCCGACGATGTGCTGGCCGACCTGGTGGCCGCTGACGTCGTGGTGGAGACGACGAGATGGGGATGGTACGCGCGCCAGCTCGGAATGGAATTCGGCGACCGCGATGCGGACGGCGCGTTCACGCACATCGGGATATCCGCTGGTGACCGCGTCGCCTCGGAGCCGTCGTTTTTCCCGGGCACGGACGCCGCGGTGAGGATCGACCACGACTTTCGAATTGTTGGTCATCGGGGATTTTCCGGAGGCGTCGAACTGGGCGCCGACCGGGGCTGTCTGCGCTCCATATTGGGTCCGGGTTTCGCGACGACCCCCGAGTTTGGCGGCGTTGCTCTGGACAAATTCCTGGAGACGGGAATGGTGGTCTTGTATGACAGTGCGGAGACCGCCGTCCGACTGGTCGCCATCCAGCCTGCTCGACCGATATTCGAAGGCGTCGCACTGCTGGGACGTTCGTGGGCGGAGGTCCAGCGAGACGCGCTGGCGCGGGGTGTGGGCGTCGTGGCTCGCGAAGCGGAGTTCTGGTTCCCGGGGGGCGGGTTTCGCGTCTGGCCTGCCCGCGTCGCGCCCGGTGAGGGACTTCCTTTGGTGGGCGTTTCGTTCCCCTGAGCGAAGTTCGGCCGCGACATGCCGGTTGAGCCGGATCAGTGTGCCTTCACGGATCGCGTAGGCCAGCCGAGCAGCGCGCCCGGGCGCAGGAGTCGCCCCGGACCATTCCACCTCCATGGGCTGTTGATGCTGGGGAATGCCGGGGCATCGGCCCGAACGGGAAATGCCGGAAGCGGCCTCGCGCGGCGGGCCCCAGGAAAGGCGTTTCAGTTGATCGATGTCGGGCTGTGGGCGCGGTAGCCGCCCGATGGGGTTGATCCTGAATATCGACGGCTTTGCGCCCCGATGTACCTCAGCCGAACATTGGGAATGCGCCGCTTAACAAAACCACCAATATTGGGCCATTCCTGCGGCCGCGCCGTCGGGTCGTCCGGACGACCTGGGCGCCCCCAATAGTGGTTCAGGAAGCAGCGCTGCGCGTCAACCTATTTGCCAGAACCGGACAGTACGGCTGACCCCACGACCACCTTGAGCTGGCCTTTCTCCTGTAGGCGCCGCCACCACTCCCCCATTATATGGATGATGACTGATGTTTTCAGCAGCAGCCGGAAAACCTAATTACTGTTAAGTTCCAGTTGAGACGCCAAACACATTTTTCGCTCGGCAGCAGAGGTACCCGCTGGCCACCCCACAGTGGACGTTGGGGCCTTCTCGATGATATTCAATGGATGCCTCGGACGCCGTGCTAGCTTGCGGACATCCGACGGACACCATCGCACGTGGGGGAAGATGTGTCCCATTATCAAAGTCTCGTCGAGTCGCCGCCGTACCGGGTAGAGCGGGTCCCTGATCGCGACCCGGCCCACTTTCCCGCGCTGCTCGCCACGTTTATGACCTTGGCCGTCGTGTTCGTCGTCTGGCGGACCGTGGTGGTGAACTGGCACGTCTGGTTCGGTCCGGTCGCCTGGCTCGCCGAGATGTTCGGCGTCCTCACCACCGTCCTGTTCATACTGACGGTGCGCAAGGCGGCCCGGCCCGAACCGCGGACGGTCACCACCGTGACCAGGACGGTCGACATTCTGGTGCCGACGGCCAACGAGCCCCTGCCGGTCCTGGAACCCACGGTCATCGGGGCGATCAACGTACGCGGTGTCCGGGACGTGATCGTGCTCGACGACGGGGTGCGCCCCGAGGTGCGCGAGATGGCGCACCGGCTGGGCGTCCGGTACCTCCCCCGGGTGAGCAACGAGGGCGCGAAGGCCGGGAACATGAACCACGGACTGCTGGCCACCGACGCCGAGTTCCTGGTGACGCTCGACGCCGACCACGTTCCGCTGCCCGAGTTCATCGAGCAGACGCTCGGCTACTTCGACGATCCCAGCGTCGGGTTGGTGCAGTCGCCGCAGTCGTTCTACAACACCGACTCGTTCACCTTCCGACGCCGACGGGGACGGGCGGCCGGATGGCACGAGCAGGAGATGTTCTACGGCGGCGTGCAGCCGACGAAGAACGCCACCAACAGCGCCTTCTACACCGGCACCTCGGCGATGCTGCGGCGGGCCGCGCTGGACTCCGTGGACGGGTTCGCCACCGGGACGCCGACCGAGGACATCCACACCTCGCTGCGGCTGCACGCCCGGGGCTGGCAGTCGGTCTACCTGCAGACGCCGCTGGCGTACGGGCTGGAGGTGGAAAACCTGCGGCAGTACTACGGGACCCGTTGCCGCTGGGCCGCCGGCAGCCTGCGACTGCTGTTGCGCCACCCGGACTCGCCGCTGCGGGTGCCCGGTCTCACCCTGGCGCAGCGGCTGAACTACGTCAGCGCCACCGCCGCCCACCTGCAGGGCCTCAACCGCGTGCTGTACCTGGTAGCGCCGATCGCGGCGGTGGTGACCGGAGTCCCGCCGATCGAGGGCTCGTACGCGTTGTACGGCTTCGCGTTCCTCGCGTTCATGGTGCTGTCCATCTGGACGACCGTCCAGTTCGGCCGGGGGCACTACCACCTGCTGTACAGCGAGGCGTTCGGGGTCGCGGACACCGTGCCGATGCTCGCCGGCCTGCGTGGCCTCATTGGGGCACCGCGCAAGTTCGAGGTCTCGACAAAGCGGACCGGGCGCGTCACCGGCGCCGGGCTGAAGGCCGCCTACCGGGTGTACGCGGGCATCACGCTGCTCGCGCTGGGACTGGCCGTCACCCGGCTGATTCGCGGGGAGTACGTGGACATCGCCGCCTGGTCGGCGGCGTTCCTCGCCCTCAGCACCGTGTATGTGCTGACGTTCCTGGTCACCATGGAGCGCTACGAGCGTCGCTCGGACGTACCCTCCTACACCGCGTTCACCCCCGCTGAGCTCTACCAGCACATCGTGGCCAGCAGTCGGCGCAGGCAGGCGGTTCTTCAGGCACCGTAACCGGCCTGTTCGGCGAACGAGGTCCGATACGCACAAGGAGGTCGGCATGACACCTGGCTCGCTCGCGCCGGCGGCGCCGCCGCTGGAGGACTACGTCGGACGCGGCGTGCACCTGTACATCGACGGTGAACCGTATATCGACTGCGCCTCGGGAACGTTCAATCTGTCTCTCGGGTACTCCGCCCCGGAGGTCGTCCAGGCGCTGCACGCCCAGCTCGACCGCTGCCTGCACCTGTCGTCGGACTTCACCCGCCGCAAGTCCGCCGAGATCTTCGAGTCGTTGCGGGAGTTTCTGCCCGAGCACATCGACGCCTTCTGGTTCCGGGACATCGTCGGGTCCACCGCCAACGAATGTGCCGTCCGCATCGCCCAGAAGGCCACCGGGCGCACGGATGTGATCTCGCTCTTCCTGTCCCACCACGGGCAGAGCGCCGCGGCGACCGGTCTGTCGGGTAACGCGTTCCGGCAGGCGGGCTTCGCGTTGCCGTTCGTCGGCTCGGTCAAGGTGCCGGCCTTCGACTGCGCGAACTGCTTCTACGGCCAGACCCGGGACCGGTGCGACGTGCTGTGCGCGCGGCGGATCGAGGACTTCATCACGTACGCCTCCAGCGGGCAGGTCGCCGCGTTGATCGTCGAGCCGGTCCTCGGCAACGGCGGGAACATCGTGCCCGATCCGCGGTACTTCGGGATCGTGCGGGAGGTCTGTGATCGACACGGCGTCCTGGTGATCGCCGACGAGGTGCAGACCGGCTTCGGCCGCACCGGCTCGTTCTTCGCCTCGACCGGGCTCGCCAGGGACCTCAAGCCCGACATCATCACCTTCGCCAAGGGAGCCGGCGGCATCGGCATACCGGTCGCCGGCGTGGTGATGCGCCGGGAACTCGACGTCCTCGAGCCCTGGGAGCACTCCAGCACCTCGGGCGCGAACCCGCTGGCCCTGGTGGCACTGGAGGAGACCATCAGGTACATCCGGAACAACGACGTTCTGGGCCAGGTGGCGCTCACCTCGAAGATCCTCAAGGACGGCCTGCACGACCTGGCCCGGCATCACCCATGCGTCTCCCAGGTCAAGGGAGAAGGGCTGATGCTGGCCTTCGACCTGCCCAGCGGTGCCGACGTGACGCGCTTCATCAGCGTGGCACGCACCCACCGGCTCCTCCTGCGCGGCAGTCGCTACGGCTTCGGCACCACGGTGAAGGTACGGCCACCGCTGATCATCTCGGAGGCGGAGGCGCATGAGGTGGTGTCCGGGCTTCGGGCAGCACTGGACGACTTCGAGGAAGGACACTGACGTGCGGGCACTGAAGTATCGCGCGCCCTGGGACATCGCCGTGCGGACAGTGGACGACCTGCACATCGTCGGCCCGGACGACGTGGTCGTCGACGTCGCGTGCTGCGGTATCTGCGGCACCGACCTGGCCATCGCGGCCGGAACGTACCCGGTGGCCGTGCCCGGTGTCACCCTCGGGCATGAGGCGACCGGGGTGGTGGCCGAGATCGGGGCCGACGTCGACACCATCAAAATCGGGGACCGGGTGGTGATCAACCCGACGCCCTACTGCGGCACCTGCCGGATGTGCCGCACGCAGCGGATCAACCACTGCGTCAACAAGGCCGGCACGGAGAGCGGCGTCAGCTACGACGGCGCGTTCGCCGACCGTTACCGCACCACGGCACAGTTCGTCCACCCGCTGCCGGATGACGTCAGCCTCGAAGCCGCGGCGCTGACCGAGCCGCTGAGTTGTGTGCTCAGCGGCGTCCGCAAGATACAACCGCCGACCATGGCGGCGTTCACGTACGTGTTCGGCGCCGGCCCGCTGGGCGTGCTGTACGCCTGGGCGCTGTGGCTCAGGGGGCTGTCCCCGGTGGTGATCGAGACGTCACCCGCCCGGCTCGCCTACGCGGGCAAGTGCCTACCCGACGGGGTACCGGCGTACGCCTCGCTCGGCGAGGCGCGCAACGATCACTTCGGTGACCCCGCCGCGCCGCTGGACGTGGTCGTCGACACCACCTCGATGCTCCTGCAGGAGCTGTATCCGCAGCTGGCCTGCGGCGGCACGTTCCTGTCGATCGGGCTGAAGCGCAAGGACATGACCATCGACGGCATGCACCTGGCCGACCGCAGCCTGTCCGTGATCGGCTCGATCGACTCCCTGCACGGCTCGTTCGCGGAGGCGTACCACCTGGTCACCACCGGCCGGATTCCCACCGAACGGCTGGTCAGCCACGTCATACCGCTGACGGAGTACCGCACCGCGTTCGCCACCCTCGGCTGCGACCTCGACGCCCGGTCGGTGACCCCCACCGACACGCAGAGCTGCAAGGTGCTGCTGTCCGCCGACCCCCGGCGATCCTGAGAGCGGCATCGCCCCTGGACCGGTCCCATCTCCTGCGGAGGCCTCGTGAGCGACCCCCTCTTCAGCATCGTCATTCCCTACAAGCAGCGCCTGGACAACATCCGGCTGGTCCTCGCGTCGCTGGCCGAGCAGACCCTCGACCGGGCGGCCTTCGAGGTGGTGGTGGGTGTCCTCGAGAACAGCCCCGACTACACCGCCGCGTGCCGGGAGGTCAGCGCGCGGGTGTGCGTGGTGTCGGTGGTCAGCGACCGCGAGTGGCAGGTGGGCGAGGCCCGCAACATGGCCCTGCGGCAGGCCAGGGGCCAGGTGATCGTCCTGCTCGACGCGGATGTGGTCGTTCCCCCGACGTTCCTGGCGGAGCTCTACGAGCGGCACTACGCGTACGGGCAGCAGGTCTGCGTCGTCGGTCAGCTGGTCGACTATGACAACAACACCAGCGACGTGGAGACTGTCGAGACCCGGCCGTTCGCGTACTACCGGAGCCGGCTGGCCGACCTGGCGGCCGCCAGCGACGTCCGATCGGACCCCCGCCTGGCGGCCCGGCACGTCATTCCGTGGTCCTTTGCCTGGACGGCGCTGATCGCCGTGCCCGCGGCGCTGATTCGCCGCCATGAGCTCTTCTTCGACCCTGGGTTTCGGGGGTACGGCGTGGAGGACCTCGAATGGGCGTACCGGGTGTGTGCCACCGGAACCCCGATCGTGATGGCCGCCGACGTGTACGGCATCCACCTGCCGCACGTGCGCAGTCTCGCCGCCAACCGCCGCACCGAGGCCGTCAACTACCGCTACTTCCTGCGCAAGTGGCCAGCTACCGATGTGGAGCTGGCCTGCGCGTATGGCGACTTCGAGGCCAACGAACGCTACCCCGGGCTGCGGCGCGAGCTACGCGACGTCTTCGGCGCCGACCGCGTTCCCGCGGTACTGCGCGGGCTCGTCGCGGGTGTCGGCACCCTGGTTGTCGGCGCCACCACCGATGGCACCGGCCGAGTCCTGGCGAGCCTACCGGTCGCGTTCGACACCGAACCCACGGTGCTACCGCTGGTCGGGTTGGCGTTGCCGTACGACGACGCCAGCGTTGGCGAGTGTTTCCTGCTGCCGGCGGTTGATCGGTTGAGCGCCGCGTACCGAGACGTCATTCACGCCGAAGCCGCCCGGGTGGCTCAGCGTGTCGTGGCGGCCCGGCACGGCACGGCGGCACGACACGACGCGGCGGTGCCGCACGAGACGGCGGTGCGACACGAGACGGCGGTGCGACACGACGCGGCGGCGACCCGGTGACCGGCAGTCCCGGATCGGACAGCCGGAACGGGGCGGCGGTCGGGCCCGGCGCCGCGTCGGCCTTGCTGACGCTCGCCGTACAGGCCGCGGGTGCCGGTGGTGTGGAGCTGCTGCGGCGCACCGGGCGGATCACCGGTCTGGCGTACAAGTCCAGCCGCACCGACCCGGTCAGCGACGCCGACCGAGCCAGCGAGGCGGCCATCGTGGCGGTCATCTCGCGGGACCGGCCCGGCGACGGGTTGTTCGGCGAGGAGGGCAGCCGCCGGCCTGACCACAGCGGTCTGCGTTGGGTGATCGACCCGCTCGACGGAACCGTGAACTACCTCTACGGCCTCGCCGACGTCGCCGTCAGCATCGCCTGCGAACAACGCACCGCCCACGGCTGGGAGGCGGTCGTCGGCGTGGTGCACGATCCCGGACGCGGCGAGACGTTCACCGCCGTGCGGGGCGGGGGCGCCTACCGCGACGGCGGGCCGCTGAGCGTCCCGGAGCCCGTCGACCTCCCGGATGCGTTGGTCGCCACCGGGTTCGGTTACCGGGCCGAGGCGCGGAGCCGGCAGGCCGCCGTCGTGGCGGCGTTGCTCCCGCGGGTCCGCGACATCCGCAGCCACGGCAGTGCCGCTCTGGAACTGTGCCGAGTGGCTGCCGGCCGCTGCGACGGCTACTACGAGGACGAACTGGGCCGCTGGGACTGGGCGGCCGGCGCGCTGATCGCCGCCGAGGCGGGTGCCACCGTCACCCGGTTCGGCGATGGCGTCCTGGCGGCCGGACCGACGCTGCACCGGGCCCTGTGCGCCGCGCTGCCGGACGACCCGCCACGGCATCAGCACCTCGGCGCGTACGCCGGGGGTGGCAGCTCGATGATCGGCCCCCTGCCGACGGGACCGGCGTAGCGCACCGGGGTCGATGCCCGGTGCCACCCGCCAGGGGTTCGGTCTATGGGCAACGAACCAGCCGGCGGCGCGGTTGCGGGACCGGTCGGCTGTTGCAGCTTGATGGCAACTCCGACCCTGGTCCGTTGCACAGCGGGGCATCGACCGCAACGATGAGTCCTCGCACGGGCCTCCCACGGCGGCGGTACCCAGGAAGGACACCACGACACGTGCAGCAGAATCCGACCCCGAGCGGCTTCTCCTCCGACGACCCGGCCACCGTGGACCTCAGTGGGCGGTGCGTGGGACAGTCCTACATCTTGATCCGTCCCATCGGGCACGGTGCCACCGGCACGGTCTGGCGGGCCCTGCAGCGAATGACCGGCGAGCAGGTCGCCGTGAAGCTGTTGCACGAGAGCCTGCTGCGCCAACCGAAGCTGGTCACTCGCTTTGTGCAGGAACGCACCATACTGATGATGTTGCGGCACGAGAACATCGTGGGCGTGCGCGACCTCTTCAGCGTGGGGGAGTCACTGGGGCTGGTCATGGACCTCGTCACCGACGGCAGTCTGCGCGACCATCTGCGGTCCTGCGGGACCCTGCCTCCGGGTGAGGCGGCACGGCTGCTCGCACAGGTCACCGCCGCCCTGACCGAAGCGCACGGCCTCGGCGTGGTGCACCGTGACGTCAAGCCCGACAATATTCTCCTGCACCGCCGCGGCAGCCAGCTGGACACCCGGCTGACCGACTTCGGCATCGCCCGCGTGTTGGACAAGCCCGGTCTCACCACGCCGCACGCCGTCATCGGCACCCCGCAGTACATGGCCCCCGAGTCGATCACGGGGGCCCCACCAACCCCCGCCGCCGACATGTACGCCGTCGGCGTGGTTCTCTATGAACTCATCGTCGGGCGCACCCCGTACGCCGCGGAACCCATGGTGGCGCTGCTGAGCCAGCATCTCGAGAGCGCGCCGGAACGCCACGCCGCGATCCCGGACGCCGCATGGTCGGTCATCGACTCATGCATGGCCAAGGACCCGGAACGGCGACCGTCGGCAGCCGAGCTCACCGGCGTCCTGCGCGACCTCACGCACCAGCTGGCGGGCCTACCGGCGATACCTGTCGAGGATTCGGAGGCCGACGGGGTAGGCGGCGACGCCGACGGGGTAGGCGACGACGCCGACCCGGCCGCGGCGCGCCGCTCGGCTCCGGAGCGAGCACCGCATCCCTCCCTGCCGAGGATCCGACGTGCGGTGCCGGTCCGGCGCAACCGACCCCGCAGCTGGCTGTGGGGTCGGCCCGGAGCCATGGCGGCCCTGGTGGCAGGCGCGTTGCTCGCCTCCGGGATCGGCGGCTTCGGAGCTTCGCACCTGCGTGACATGCGCGCCGTCGGCCCGCTCACGGCGTCGGCGCCCCCGGCCGCCTCCGCGCTGCCGGCTCCCGGCGGCACATCGCATCCGGGCCAGTCACCCTCAGCCGCGGCTGGGCCGGCGGCGAACACCGCGGACGGTCGGTCGGACGACAGGTCACCTGCCGGTGGCACCGGCACGGAGGATCGCGTCGTGACCGACGGACAGGTGACAGTACCGTCCCGACCGATCCTGGCAGGGGCCTCCGCCGGGCCGGTCAAGGCCGGGGTCTCCGCCGCACCGGGCGGAGCGCACGCCGGCACGCGCGTTTTCGGTCCCTGGCGATGTGCGGACGCCCACACGTGGGACGTCGGTCATCCCGTTGTCGCCAAGCCGTGCCATTCCGTCGGTAGCGCCATCCGTGTCGTCGGCACCATGCAGGCGTCCCCCGGCGTGCAGGTGGACATCTCACTCACCGTGCAGGACGCCGAGACCAACGCGATCGTGGCCGGACCGCACACCTGCCGCGCGCTGATGTTCACCGATGCGGTGCTCGAGCATCGTTGTGGTCCGGTGGACCTCGACGCCCCGCATGGTCGCCGTTATGTCGTGATGCAGAGCTGGCGTTACACCGCCCGGGAGATGTTGCCCGGGGGCACGGTCTCGGGGCCTGAGTTCAGCTGGTGATCCCGGTTGACGCGGGGGCCCTGTGCCGGAGATCGGACGGTGCGATCTTCGCGCCCCGGTGTTAGGTTTCGGAGGAGACTACTGTGGATCGGCGGCTGATGGCCGCCTCGTGGCACCTAGGCGTGATCGTACTCCGGCAACCGATCGTGAAGGACCGTGGCAGCGGCATGCGAGGATCAGCGGGTGACGACCGCGCCAGCATGGTGATGCTTCGGCGCGCGGCTCGGCTCGGCCTGTTCGCCGTCGCGGTGATCGGTGGTTATCTGCTGCTCGGGTTGGTTGACCGACCGGCCAGCGCCGCGCCATCGCGTGCGCCCAGTCCTCCCCGGGTGTGGCTCTCGACCGCCCCGTCCGACCCTGTCGGACTGCCCCGTGACGGGCTACGGTCCGAGCCGGCCCGGCCGGTAAACCCGTCACCCGACCCCGCGGTCAGTCGGCGATCTGACCCCGACGCTCGCCGTGACCGCGGCTGCGCCCAGGTTCGTGGCCGCGCGGATGTCGCGGGCACGACCGGCGTGGGGGTACGCGCGGACGCCGATCTGACGGTGGAGCGCTCAGGACGGGCGGCTACAGTCCGCCCTGGTGCCGACCGACCCGGGCACCGGCGAACGACGGTCCGGATACGCTCCGAGGTCACGGTGACGGTTGGGCGGCACGGGGGGCGTTCCCAGCTGGAGGGCGCCGCGGCGGTCGGCCGCGGGCGCGACGGCAGCTCCGGCTCCGCCCGGGTGGCGGTCGCCGATCTGCGGGCCAGGACAGCGGTGTCGGCGGCGGTGCGCGGCGCGAGCACCCCGGGACGGGTGGGCGTCGGAATCGACGTGGGCGTGGGCGTAGGCCTCGATGGTGGCGGCGCGCATCCGCCGGAACCGTCGGGAGGCGTGCCGAGTGCCCGACCCGTGCACCCGAGTGGGCAACCCCCCGCCGGGATGGACGCGGTCCGGCCGGATGACCCCGCCAGGCTGGGGAACCGACAGCCGGTGATCGCCCGAGCCGAACGGCCCTTGTCGGTGACGCCCATGCGGGGTGACCGGTCCGACGCCGTCTCCGTCCACCGGGCCGACGGCGCCCCGGGGGCCGGTGGTGCCAGGCAGCCGCGTGTCAGCTTGTCGCCCGCGGACCGACCGGCCCGGCCCGCACCGTCACCGGGGACACCGGGCTCCCTTCCGCCACCGGTCACCGCCGGGTCGGGAACTGTCCGGTCCGCCGACGGCGGTGCGACCGGGCTCGCCTCGGCGGATGTCGCGCCTGGGCGGTGGACTCCCGAGGTACGGCGCCTACGTTGCGCGGCGTCCGTTGAGGTCCGGGGATTCGGCCGGCAGGACACCCCGGAAAAGGCCCCCGACTGAAGCTTCTCCCGTCACGGCGAAGGTATGCCCTCCGGGCTACGACTCCGCCGGTGTCGCTGTGCGCGGCACTACACCCGTACCGCATGACTGACGCGCCGGCGGCGTGAGCCGCCACCGCGCGACGTGCTTCAACGGACGTGGAAACAACGGGAGGAAAATCATGGTCCGCATCATGCTGATCGCGGATGGCGTCCTACTCCGAAGGGCATTGTCGGCCTTCTTGTCCACCCAGGACGGTTTGGAGATGGTGGCGGACACCAGCACGGACGGCAAAGCCGCGCAGATCGCCCGCCGGGCGTGCCCCGACGTCGCGGTCATCGACATGGACGGAGACACTGCGGCTTCGCTCGCCACCGCTCAAGCCGTCCATACGGCAGCACCCGGGTGCAAGCTGCTGGTGCTGATGGCGGCCGATGAGCCGTGGCGGTTGCGCCCGGCGCTGGAGCTGCCGGTACAGGGATACTTCAGCAAGAACGGGGAGCCGTGGCAGCTGGCGGCCGCCGTCCGTGGGGTCGCCAACGGGCAACGGGTCGTAGATCCCGTACTCGCGGTGGCCGCCATGTCCCTGCGCAAGAGTCCGCTTACCGCCCGCGAAGTCGAGGTGCTACGACTGGCGGGTAACGGGTTACCACTCGCGGAGATCGCCATTCGTCTGCATCTGGCGCCCGGTACGGTGCGAAACTACGTGTCCGCCATCCTGCGCAAGATCAGGGCACGTAACCGGGTGGAGGCGTTCCGCGTCGCGACCGATGCGGGCTGGCTGTAGACGCTGCACCGCGCGACTGCGCGGCCCGGGACGCGGCAGAACCCCGCCGCCGCGTCCCGGGCGGACGCTGCTGCCAGTGCCCGACAAGGTCGCGGTACAGCGCCGACGACGACCACAGACGCTGGTGGTCCCCCACCGCGACGCCCGCTCCATCCAGCACGAGCACCCGGCGGGCACGCAACGCCGAAGAGATCCGGTGGGCGATCACGACGAGTGTCCATGGTCGCGCCGCGAACGCCTGCTCCACCACCGCTTCCGCGCGCGGGTCCAGGTGGCAGGTGGCCTCGTCCAGCACAACCAGCCCCACCGGGCACAGGTACGCCCTCGCCAGAGCTATCAACTGCCGCTCACCGGCCGACAACAGCGCCGGTGACACCACGGCGTCGTATCCGCCGATCCGCCGCACCAGCCGGTCCAGGCCCAGCTCGGACACCGCCCGGTCCACCGACGCCCGGCTGGCGGCCGGGTGGAGATACGTCAGGTTGTCCAGTAGCGAGCCGCCGAACACGTACCCCTCCTGGGGAAGGAACACCCGCCGCCCGACCAGCGTGGCGGGCGCTGCCGCGGCCAGGTTCACATCGTCGAGGCGTACCTCGCCGGACTGGGCGCGCAGCATGCCGGCGAACAGGCCCGCCAGCGTCGACTTGCCCGCGCCGCTGGGGCCGATCACCGCCAGATGGTCGCCGGCCGGGACGCGCAGGTTGAGGCCGGCCACCACCGGCTCGGCGTGGCCGCCGTACCGGAACGTCACCCCGCGTAGGGACAGCACGGCGCCGGCCGCCGCCGTCGCGGGACCGGAAGGGGGCAACCCACCATCCGTGGCCGGTCCCGGCCGCGAGGCTGCCAGTCCCGGCTCCCGGCCGCCGTCGGCGTTTGTGGCGTGCAGGACGCGACCCAGCGTGACGACGTACCGCAGCCCTCCCCCGCCGATGCCGCGGATCATGGTGTGCAGGGCGGGATGCAGCACATACAGCAGGTAGGCGAACGTACCCATGATCGCCCCGGTGCTCAGGCCCTGCCGCACCAGCGCCGGCGTCGTGAGCAGCACCAGCAGCAACGGCAGCCACCCCCCGGCGGCCACGAACATGCTGCGCAGCGCCGTCATCCGGGCCAACCCCCGCTCCGCCGCCGCCTGCGTCTCGATGTGGTGC
The DNA here is from genome assembly GCA_036386695.1 of Catenuloplanes sp. GTDB lineage: Bacteria > Actinomycetota > Actinomycetes > Mycobacteriales > Micromonosporaceae > DASVVF01. Next base: position 13,640 of record DASVVF010000241.1, read on the forward strand.
CGCAGCGACTCGCCGACGCGGCCCTCGGCCCGGCAGGCCACCACGTCGCGCAGCCCGGCCGCGGCCCTGCCGGCCGAGTCGCAGAGTCGCTCGTCGGCCTCGACGTACGCCCGCTGACGGGCGGCCATCGTCGGCAACGCCGCCAAGTACCACACCACGGCGACGAGCATCGGGATGCCGACGAGCGGTACCAGGGTTGGGGCCAACGACAGCAGGCCCAGCAGTGCCGCGCCGAAGGTGAGAGCACTCCCGCGAATCGTCATGAGCAGGCCCGCGAACGTGTCCCGGACGATCTCGATCTGATGCGTCAGCCGGGACACCGCCGTGTCGTCGGCCCGACCGCCGGGACGGGTCGCCTCCTCGACCGCGCTGGTGACCACCCGACGCAGAAGATCGTCCCGGAACGGCTCCACCACATCGGCGAGGCACCGGTACGCCTGCCGGGTGCCCGTCGCCGCCAGCAGCACCGCGATCGCGATGGCGCCCAGCCAGGCCAGCCCGACCAGCGGCCGGCGGGCGAGAAACCCGTCGTCCACCGCTCGGGCCAAGGCCTGCCCGGTCACCAGCGCGGGCAACGCCTCGGGAACGGCCCAGAGCGCGAGCAGCAACGCCGGGCGTGGACGCCGGGTGACGGCCGCGGCGGTCGTCCGCACGACCGGGCCGACGCCGACACGCGTCACGGCGTACCCCCGACCGGTGCGCGACCGGGCTGGAACAGCGCGCGGTACGCCCGACGCCGCCAGAGCACGCGGTGCGGACCGTAGCCGCGCAGGCGTCCGGCCACCAGCCAGACCACCAGGTCCGCTCGGCTCGCCGTCGACGCTCGGTGGGTGACGACGAGCCGGGTGCGCCGGTCGGCTCGGCCGACGATGAGCCGCTCCAGGTCGTACTCCGTGACCGTGTCCAGACTGGACGTGGCGTCGTCCAGGACCAGCAGGCGGCCGGCATGTGACGCCCGGGCGAGCCCCAGGCGTTGCAGCTCGCCGCCGGAGAGCGCGATGTCCTTGACCGCGGTGTCATAGCGGTCGGGCAGCCGGTCGATGACGGTGTCCATGCGTGCGGCCCGGGCCGCCGCCCGTACCGTCTGCGGCGTGGGATCCGGCTGCCCCGACGCGATGGCGTCGGCGACGGTGTCGCCCAGCAGGTGCGGGCGTTCGAACGCCACGCCCACCGCCCGGCGCAACTCCCGGCGTGACAGGGCGGCCAGAGCGACTCCGTCGAGCGTGACCGCGCCGCCGGGCTCGGGTTCGATCAGCCGGGCGGCGACCGCGGCGAACGTCGACTTGCCGGCGCCCGAATGGCCGACCACCGCCACGGTCGAGCCGCCGGGCACGGTCAGGGTGACCCGGTCCAGCAGGACCGCACGACCGGCACGCACCGTGACGTCGTTCAGTACCAGCCGGCCCGGCCCGGCCGGCAGCCGGCCGGTGCCGTACCGACGGACCGGCGCGGCGAGCACCTCGACGACCCGGCGACATCCCGCGCGGACGCGCGTGAGCTGGTTGAGTACCGCGACGATCGCACCCAGCCCGGCGCCGAGGGCTGCGTACTGCAGGGCGGCCAGCAGTTGGCCGGGGCTGATCCGGTCCACGGCGAGTGCGCCGCCGCCCACCGCGACGATCGACAGGTGCAGCAACGGCGCGACCACGGCGGCCCCCGCGGAGCTGCGCGCCAGTGCCCGCCACGCACGCCGGCCGTGCAGACCCAGGTCGGGCAGCGGCTTGAGAACCCTGGTGATCTCACGCTCAGCCGTGGCCGCCGCGGCGATCGTCCGAGCGCCGGCCAGCGCCTCCACCATCGCGTCGGCGATGTCGGCCTGCGCCGACTGGTACCGCAGCGCGGCGTCGGTCCCGTCGCGGACGTGCCGCCGCAGCAGCACGCCCAGCAGTGCCAGACCGGCGCCGAAGGTGACACCGAGCCATACGTCGATGACCGTGAGCATCGCGAGGCTGCCCACGGTGGGGATTGCGGTGGTGGCCGCGCGCACAGCCGGGATCGCGGCCTGGCCCGCGTCCGACGACTGGGTGGCGAGCCGGGCGACCAGGTCGCCGGGCTGGTATCGGCGCGCCACGGTGAGGTCGAGGGCGAGCATGTGCCGGCTGAGCCGGCTGCGCAGCGCGGCCGTGGCCCGGGCGCTCGCCATGCCCGCGGACCAGTCTTCCAGCGCGTCGGCCGCGGCGATCAGCAGCACCGCCGCGACGGCCGCGATCAGCCAGCGCCGCACCTCGGACTGACCGAGCAGCGCGTCCACCGCGCCGCCGAGCAGCAGCGGCAGCACCAGTTCGGTCGCCGCACCCAGCACGGAGGCGACGGCGAACAGCGCGGTCCAGGCACCGCCGTGGCGCACGGCGCTGAGCACAAGGCGGTCACCGGACTGGCCGGGGATCAGCGGATCCGCCATCTCGGGCCTCGCTTCCTCTCCAAGCGCGAGGGCCCCGGACCGGGGTAGCCGGTCCGGGGCCGATGACGACGCTGGCTTCGTGGGGGCGCCGCGTCAGTTACAGGTGGTCACGCTCAGCGAGCTGTCGCCACAGAGCAGCAGGCTCGCGCGGCTACCGCCACCGCCCGTGAAGTCGACCTCGGTCGGCAGTTCCATGCCCTGAAGGTCCAGAAGAGCCATCTCGATACACCTCCCTTCTCAACGTGTCGGTGGGATCACCCCCGCGGGTGCGGGGGAGCTTGGCGGCGCCGTTGACCGCGGGGCGCCAGGAACGGAAGGTGCACGGGTTCGTCATGCAGCGCCGCACCGAGGGCCAGCAGGACGCCGGCCGTGCCGGTCGCCAGGTCCATCGACAGCCGTAGCAACTGGTCGCCGGGGAAGGCCAGACCCCCCTGGTACGGCAGGACGTGCCAGGCCAGGCGGCGCAGCTGGATCGGCAGCTCGGCACGGGCCCGCGGGTGCCCGTGCTGGGCGGCGTGCACCAGGTAGGCCACGATTCCGGCGCGACCGGCGAACAGACCGGATTGGGCGTAGAACGGTGACCGGGCGGCGCGTTCGATGGCCCGGCTGGCCTCGGCGAACCGGTCATCCGGCCGGTGGGTCAGGTAGCGGTCCAGCACGAAGCCGATGCCGACACTGCCCCGGGAGACATAGGGCATCGTGCGCCATCCCTCGTTGACCTCCATCGCCCCGTCGGCGCGGACCAGGCACCGGTCCAGATCGGTGCGCAGTGCGCCGGCGGCCAGGTCCAACAGCGACGTGTCGCCGGTCCACTCGTACATCCGCAGGAACAGCAACGCCGCTCCGCTCGACCCGTGGGTGAGTCCGGCGCTCGGGTGGCTACCACCGCTGATCGGTGCGGCGTCGGCCGGGGTGTCGGCGAGTCGGGTGGCGACGATGTCGGTCGCCCGCCACGCCGCCTGCAGCAGAGTCGGGTCGCCGGTGGCGTCGGCGAGGTGGCCGAGGCTCAGACCGATGCCGGCCAACCCGCTCATCAGGTCGATCCCGAGGCCCTCCCACGGCTCACTCAGGCAGATCTCGATCACCTGCAGAGCGGCTTCCCGGCGACCCAGTTCGTGCAGCGTGTAGGCGACACCGTGCAGGCCGTCGTAGAACCCGCACGAGGTGCCGGGGGCCCGCCGCAGTGCGCGTTGGATCAGCCACGCCTCATGATCGGGGTACCGGCCGGCTCCGGTCACCGACAGCGCGTGCAGGACTCCGGCCGCGCCATGGGCGAGCCCGAGCCCGCCGCTGCGGAACTGCTCGATGTCACCGGGGAAGAGCCGGTCGTCGCGTGCCGGCGTCTCGCTGGCGAGGATGCTGCGGGCGAGCCGGCGGCGCAGCGCCGGCCAGCCCACCGGATCTGGCGTGAAGTTCCTGAACCACCGGGGCCGACGCGGCCGTGGCGCGGTCGAGGCGCCGGCCTGGGCGGCGTTGATGACCCGGACCGCACCATCCACGTAGGCCCTGGGCACGCCGAACTGGGCGACGATGATGTCGGCGAGGTGCGCGGCCTTGAGCGGTTCCAGCCGCACCAGCGCCGTCAGGGGAAGGAACAGTGCGAGCTTCAGACAGGCCAGTGCGTATCGGTCGACGTCGAGTCCCCTGCGGTCGGGCGGAGCGGCGAACGCCTGGTTGCGCAGGGCGGGACGGCCAGGGGTGTCGACCGACGTCGCGACCTCGAAGTCGACCAGCGCGATGGTGTCGTCGGGACGCACGATGACGTTGAACAGGTGCAGGTCGCCGTAGACGACACCGCGGGCGTGCACGGCCGAGAGGGCGTGCTCGACGCGACGCAGGATGCCTTGCGCCCAGGTGGCGTACGCGGACACCGCAGCCGTGTCGGCAGCCGGGTCGATCAGCGGGTACCGCTCGACCAGGGCCTTGTTCAACGGCACGCCGTCGAGGTACTCCAGCACCAGGAACTCGTGCTCGCCCACGGAGATCACGTCCAGCAGACGCGGCACCTCCGCCACGCCGGCCAGCCTGGTGAGGATGTCGCGTTCGTGCCTCAGCCGGGTCAGCGCGTCGGCCCCCGTCGCATCGAGCCCCGCGTGCGGACGGGCCTCCTTCAGCACCACGCGGTCGCCGGTGCGCCGGTCTCGGGCGACGTACAGGCCACCACCGTTGGAGAAGTGGATGACCCGCTCGAACTCATACGGCACGTCCACGGTGGTGGTGGCGTTGCGGGCGGCGAGGTGCTGTTCCAGGAACGCCGGCAGCGGCACCCAGCTCGGCAGCGCGAAGACGGGTCCGCGTCGATCCGGCACCAGAACACCGTCGGGGTCCTCGATCGCCGGTACCACGGCTCCCTGCCAGACGCAGTACCGGGCGGCGAAGCCGCCGTACCGTACGTGCACCGGGCCGTCGCCGACCCGCAGGTCGCTGAGGATGTACGGGCCCGGCTCGCCGTGCAGCAACTCACTGAGTTCCTTGCAGACGAGTTCGAGCTGCGTGTCATCTGTCGGGTAGACGGTGATGAACTTCCCGCTGCCGCCCCGGGCTGCGTACTTCGCGTTGCGCAGCAACAGTAGCCGGGGTCCGGCCAGGAACTTGAAGGGCAGCCCGCGCGACAGGCAGTAGTCCGCCACGACGTCGAGAATCCGCTCGGCGTTGTGCAGGCAGGCGGATACGTGGATTTTCCAACCCTGCGCCGGCAGCGTGCCGCCGTCGGATCCGTAGACCAACCAGTCGTCGCGGGTCTCGCGTGCCCAACCGGACGGGATGGGTCGGGCGGCCATGGGGAACGTCCCCGTGACGACCTCCGTGCTGGTCGGTGAATCGTAGAAGAGCGGGTCGACCACGCAGAACGTCTCGTAGCGCTGGTCCATCTCGGCCCTCCCAGGTCGTCGTCTGGGTCAACGATCGCCGGTCGGCAGGCCCCGCAACACTGAAGGAGGTCACGTTCTGTCGCATACAAATGCCACGTGCGCCCATGACGGAAATCACGGGTGATCGCACCCGCTCCAGCGGGGCACCCCGTCCTCACAGCTCAGGTATGGCTTGGTGACGTCCGATAGCCTCCAGCCAGACGTGATCGGCAAGGGGGAACCGACGATGGGTGACGTGCCGTACCTGGCGAGCGACGGGCTCGCGGTTTTCGTGGCGGCGGCGATGCCGGCGTTCATCGAGCGGGTTCCTGCCTCTCCCGCCACCGCGCTGGGACGACTGGGTGCGCCGCAGCCGGCGGATCCACACTCACCGGGCGCCCGGTTCTCCCGCCCAGCGGCCGACGGCGAGCCGGCGTGTGTGACCGCGCTTCGAGCGCTGGGGCCGTTGCTGGCGGAGCGTCTGCTCGGCGCTCTCGAACTGATCGTCGGGAGTCACGATTGGAGCGGCGCGCCGAGCCTGGAAGCCGACCTCCCAGGGCCGGTACCGGGCATCCGCTACGTGGCCGTGGCGACTATCGGCCACGACAGCGAGGCGACGTCCGCCGCCGCGCTGCTGGAACGACTGCACCCTGGGCTGGCCGACCGCACGGTCGCACTGGTGCGGGAAGTCGCGGCACACCCGGCCGTCACGCAGCTGTTCGCGATCCCGCCTGCTGTGACGCAGGAACCGGCAATCGCCGCCCGCCACGGCGCCGCCCATCTCGCTCTGGCGGTGACGGTCGCCGGCGCCGTGGTCCATCAGGCGGCCCCGGCGGTGATTGTGCAGCGCGCGGCGGCCATTGTGGGTCTGGGTGCCGGTGCCGCGGCGCTGGTGCTGCGCGACGCCCCCATGCCGCCGGCATACGGGGCAGCCCTGCTGGCCAAGGTCCGCGCGGAGTACCTCCTGCCGCGCCACGCGCACGGCGCAGTGAGCGTGGCCGGTAACCGGTTCGGGCTGACCGAACGCGACGTCGTCGAGGAAGCCGACTTCGCCGACAACGGGTTGGTGGCCGTGACCGACGGCGGCACCGTCATCCGCACCGGTGTGCCGCAAGGCTCGGTACGCGTTGAGCTCGCCGTGCTGGCGCAGGCCCCGGCCGAGGTCGAATCAGGCTGGGAGGAGATCGTCGACATCAGCTGGCGTGCAGCCGAGGGGCGCGCGTCGGTGTTCGCACCGGACGGCACCAGCGGTCGGGGGCTGCGCCAGCAGACTCCGCCGTGGCCCGGCGACTACCGGGTGCGGGTGCACGCCCGGGGCCGCGACGAACTCGACGCCGACTTCGAGCGCTACAAGCTCGTCGTCTGGGCTGCGCCGGCCACGCCGCAGATCGTGCACAGGCGGACCGACCGGCTCGGCCACCGCCTGCGCGGCGAGCCGGAGCCGATCCGGCCGCCGCGCCCCGAGCACGCGTACCGGTGGGTGCATCGCAGCCTGCTGGCTGTGGCGGCGACGGTCACCGTCGTCACCGGCGCGACGCTCGAGCAGACCCTGCGCGCCTTCGGCGCGGACCCGCACCAGCCCGAACC
>DASVVF010000242.1:0-6471 GCA_036386695.1 Catenuloplanes sp.
GGGCCGTATATCTATTCATAGGCGTTCGTCTATTCGAAGCCTCACGCTAACGTTCGTCGATATGCGTGTCAAGAAAGGGGGGCCCTGCTCGGCGGCCGCCGCCGGGCACGCCGCGATCACCGGCAGCTACGGCGCCCCGGCGCTACCACCGTGCTGCTGGGCGCACTCCGCTCATCCCGCGACGGCCACCGCGCGTCAGGGTGATCACCCAACTGGTTCGAGGATCACGACGGGAATGTCCCTGCTGGTCGCCTCCTGGTAACCCTGGTACGACGGCATCGTCGCGACTATCAACTCCCAGAGTCTGGGTTTCTCCTCCGCCGAAGCAGTCCGCGCCCGCGCGGGGAAGGTATGGGCACCAACCTGAACGGTGACGTTGGCATCGGCAACGAGATTGAGGTACCAGGCGGGATGCTGATCGGCTCCAGCGTTGGAAGCGGCGAGCACGCAGCGTTCACCGTCTCTGACGTAGACCAGCGCGGTGCGACGCGACTTTCCCGACCGACGACCCCGGGTGGTCAGCAACAGGTCGTTCATGCCGACTCTGGCGTTGCCGTTGGTCCGCAGAAAGCGACGGATGTGCTCGGCCACCCAGGTGTCTGGACTGTCGAAGATCTCTTCCGCCATCAGCAGCCCTCAACGCCCAGGTGTGTCCTGTGATGCTTGGGGATGTCAATCTCGTCGAGCAACGCCACGGCGAAGTCGAGATGCGAAATGCGACTGGCCGCGTCGGCGGGCACCCTCCGGTAGCTCCCGTTGCGGACGCCCTCGTGGTCGAAATCACCGGCCGGGCTGACGATCAACCAATCCAGCCCGCCGGCCTCGGCGCGCAGCACCTGCGCCCCGGCGGCGTGCGCGAGAAAGAACGACCGGTACCCCTGGGGATAGCCCGGCGTGTCCATCAACGCCACCCCGGACGCACTCGTCAACACGGACGCCACGCCCACCACGAGCAACCGCCCCACCCCCGCTCCAGACAATCCGTCACGTAGGGCCCGGGCTGCGTCGGTGAAGAATTCGTCGGGCTCCGCTCCGACGTCGTAGACCGCGCTGATCGCGGCGTCGTGCCCCTCGGCTGCTCGCGCGACACTGTCCATATCGGTCACGTCACCGGCCATCAACCGCACACCGTCGCCCGCGAGACTGCCGTACTTGCCGGGTTCACGTACCACAGCGGTCACCTGGTGACCACGTCGGCGCGCCTCGGAGACGGCCGCTCGTCCAACCCGCCCGCCCGCGCCGAAGACCACGATCCTGCCCATCCCGACACCTCACCCGTCTCGGCCGGCCCCTGACAACCGACCACCGCCGAGGACGGTATCCGGCCGCGTGGTTACCGATCGGATACCAGCTACCGTGGACGCCGTGACGGCACCACTGGACCCAGACATGTTCGACCCGGTCTGCCCTTCCGACCTCTCACCGATCCGCATCGGCGACAAATGGGCCGGCATGATCATCCGCTGCCTCGAACACGGGCCCCGGCGGTTCTCGGAGCTTCGGACCCCGCTGCATGGCATCACCGCGAAGGCGCTGACCAAGTCATTGCGGGCACTCGAACGAGACGGCCTGATCCAGCGAACCGCTTACCTGCAGCGGGTACGCCGCGTGGAGTATGAGCTGACCCCACTCGGCCGCAGCCTATTCAAACCGATGGCTGCCATGTGCAGGTGGAGCCGGGAACACTGGGAGGAACTGCTCGACGCACGGGAAGCATCGACACCACCCCCGACCCGCCGGACAGCAACCCAGGACGTCGGATAAGCGCTGCGTCGCGTCGATGTCACCGTCAGGCGGCGCTACTCGGCTCCGAAGGCGTCAGCGTTGCGGGTGCTCCAGTCCGCGAAGGTGGTGGCGGGGCGGCCCGTCACCTGTTCCACGGTGCGCGTCGGCGGCTGCGGCCACGAGGTCATCGCGGCGAGCACGTTGTCGACGTACCAGCTGGCGTTGTCGCCCATCGCCGGCGAGAGCTCAGCCACGGTTTCGTCGCGGGTCGCCTCGACGAACCGAATGGGTCGACCGACAGCCGCTGCGATGAGTCGCACGAGATCGACCCGGGAAAGGATCTCCGGGCCGGTGATGGAGTAGGCACGGCCGCCGTGCCCGTCCTGCAGAAGTGCGACCGCGGCGACCGCCGCGATGTCGTCCATGGCCACGGGTGTGCTGGCCGCCGCCGGCCAGGGCTCGCGTACGGTACCGGTCGCTCGGATCTGCCGAGCCCAGACAAGGGAGTTCTCCATGAAGTCGCCGGGCCACAGGTGTGTCCACGTGCCGCCGAACGACTCGACGGCAACGGCGACCGCACCCCACCAGCTCTGCGGTTCTCCGGAGAGATCGACGATGTGCCGTACACCAGCCCGACCAGCTGCCGCCACCACATCCTGCGCCATCTCGGGGATGGGAGCCAGGTACATCCGGTCGACGCCGTCAAGGACCGCGGGCAGGGCATCCACCTTTCGCAGGCTCCCCCGGACGACCTCGACCCGCTCCGGCAGCGCGGCCCGGCGCGGATCAATGGTCAGCGCACGGACGTCGGTGGCTCCTGCGGCGAGCAGATGGTCGACGACCATCCGGCCGATGTTGCCCGTAGCGCCGGTCACCAGAACTGTCATCCCGCTCAACCTACCGCTCGCGCGGCCGGGCCACTGCTCCCGGCCCACGGTACTGCTCCCGGCCCACGGTCCCGCCTGACCGCCGGCATCCCAGCGACGCGCCGCTGGCTTTCCATGCTGCCCGGCCCCTCGCCGCAGCTCAGTCTTCGTCGGCCGCCAGCACCGCGACCAGCACCCCGCCTCCGGTGCCGACGACGAGGGTGTCCATGGGGTGCCGGGTGACCGGCTTCCAGGACCCTGGATCGGTGTTCGTCCACCATCGGGTCCCATGCCCGAGCAACGTGACCAGCATCTCGAACAACTTCTGTGCCCTGTCGACCGGGTAGCGGCCTGGCACCCGGTAGGCAAGCGTGCATGACGTCATCCCCACCAGGACTGCCAACGCGGCGTCCGGATCGACCTCGCGCAGGCGCACCGTCAACTCCTCGGCGTCCCGTGGTGCCTGAGGCGGACCCCCGGAAGGGCTGGCTGAGGTGATGACACCGCAGTCGATCAAGAATGCGAACACATCGGTGAACGGGCCCTCGCCAGCTACGAAGCCGATGAAGGTCCACAGATGCCCGTTGCCGTAGGGTCCCGGCAGGCCGGCCAGCAACTGCTGGACCCTGGCCAACCGCTCAGCGGAGTCCAACGCCGCTCACCCCGTCACCCCCCACTGCCGGACCGGAGCTCGTGGACGACCTCGATCAACCCGATGATGTGCTCGTTCAGTTCGTCAAGTTCCTCAGCACGCACACCTCGAGGATGTCACGGTCCCCGGCGCACACCCTTGGTCAGGGGGTTCGCACCGTTGGGTGGGCGTTGGCGACCAGCTGGGCGAAGAAGGCGGGGAACCACCGGCCGGCGTGCGGGGCACCGGGCAGGGCGTTGGTCGGGACGACTGCCGCCCGGACGGGTAGCCGATCTGGATCGCATTCGCTCCGGTGGCGCAGGAACGGTCGAGCCGGGTCCGGCGGCGCGGCGGCGCTGGCGGCGCCGTCGGATTCACCGGGTGGCGTCAGCCAGGCGTAGGCGTGGATTCCCGGCGCCGGCTCGGCTGCCGGCCGGACGCCGATCCCGGCGCCGGCCTGGTTGCACCAGGCGAGCCGGGTGGGGCGCCGGTCGATCCGGCTCTGATCGACGAACGTGTTCAGCGCGCTGGAGGTGCTCGGGCCGGTGGGCCGGGCCGGGCCGCCCCATCCGTTGCGGCTGGTGTCGATCACCATACCGACCTGCCGATCGAAGCCACTCCCGATCAGCGCGACCCGCGCCGCCTGGGCGAAGCTCAGCTCGTGGACCTGCCGGTTCCAGTCGTAGAACGAGCTCTGGTACACCGGCATCCCGCCGACCAGCGTCTCTCCACTGGGGATGAACGGCTCGCTGAGTGGGGCGTACTGTCGCACGTTGGTGGCGAAGCCGGTGACACTACCCGCCCCCGGACCGCCGGGGCCATTGACGATCTGCGCGTAGAGTCCCGCGGCCCGGGTGAGGGTGTCGGGGTGCCCGAAGATGCCGGAATAGGCGAACTCCAGGTAGTTGAACGTGTTGTCCAGGGCGCCGAGCCGGGTGAGGGCATACCGGACGGCCGCGACGTAGGCGTTCGGGGCGGCGACGCATTGCGGTTGGCCCGCGGCGGAAAAGGCGGCGCTGGGCAGCGCACCCGGCTCGATGATCGTGACCACCCGGAGGTTCGCGTACCGGGGACGGCTGAGGATCACCGCGATGGGGTCGATGAAATCGGTCCGGTAGCGCTGCTGGTCGGCGGCGTCCAGGGTCAACTCACCCGGTGCCGCCCAGCCGATGCAGTGGCGTGCCGGGATGTTGGAGAGGACCAGTTGGACGACCACCGGGCCGGCTCCGGACCGCCGCTGCTGGTCCAGGGCGGCGTCGAGGTGTCCGACCAGGCCGCGCCCGTCCGTGATGGCGTCGATGGCGTCCAACCACACGGCGGTGGGGTACGTCGCCACCCGCGCCATCTGTCGGCCGAGTTCGCCGGGAGTGCTCCGCGACTGCTCCGACACCCGCGCCGCCCAGTCCGGGTTGACGTAGACCTCGGCACCCCGGTACGGGTTGGCGACCGGGTCCAGCTCGCCGTCCCGCACCGTGACCGTCACCCGCGCCGACCCGATGCGTTGGGACGGGTCGGCCGCCGCCGTGACGGTGGCGACGGTACCGCCGGAGTCCGGTGCGGCGGTGACGGTTATCTGCCGCGTCGGCTGGCCGGGGTCAAGGCGCACCGAGGCCGGGGCGACGGTGACACCGGGTGCGCCGGCGACGGTCAGCGCCACTTCGGCGCTGGCGCCGGGCGCGCTCAGCCGCAGGTCGAAGGTGGCCGTGCCCCCCTCGGTGACTGCCAGCGCGGCGGGCGCGACGATCGACAAGGGTGGCACGGTCACCACGAAGAACCGCAGCTTCGCCGAGTCGGCCGCCAGCGACGGCGAACCGTCGTCGAACGCCCGGGCGAACGCGGTGAAGGAGTTCGCGCCGACCGGGAGCGCGGCGACCTGCACCTCGTACGGCGCCGTCCGGTCCGTCCCGACCAGGACATCGTTGACGAAGAACTGGACGACCTCCACGGTTCCGTCCGGGTCGCCGGCCTGGGCGCTCAGCACGAGCGGCGGCCCGGGTAGGACGATGGAGCTGCCGTTGGGACTGCTGATCGACACCGTGGGCGGTCGGTTCGGCGGTGGTTTACCGCCGCACGGCACGCCGTTGACCTCGAACGCGGTGGCGTTGTCGACGAAGGCGCCCGACCACCGGCCCAGGAAGCCGAGTTCGACGCTGCCCCCGGCGCCGATGGTGGCGTTCCATGAGCGGTTCGTCGCGGTGATCTCACCGGTGGACCCGGCCCACGCCGCTGACCAGCCGGTCTGCAGCGAGTGTCCGGCCGGCAGGGTGAGGCCCAATGTCCAGCCGGTCAGCGCGGCACCGGCGTTCGTGATGCTGACGTTCGCCTGGAAGCCGCCGGCTCCGGGGCCGTTCGTCCAGTGGCTGGCGTGGTACGTGACAACGCAACTGGCAGTGGCGATGGCGGGGGTCGCTGGTACGGCGACACCGGCGCTGAGCAGAGTGCAGGCCGTGAGGTAGGCGGCGGCGCGGCGGCTGGCCGAGCGGAGCAGGGGTCTCATGCGTTGCCTTCCCGACAGTGCCGGCGCCTGACTGACGCACGGCATGGGGCCACGACCGTCGACCGGCAGAGTCACCGGTTGCCCTCGACGTCGCCGGCAGAGAACTCCCGCATGGACGCGCATCCGATCCTCGCACCGCCGCCGCGCCGACACAACGCCATATCGATGATCGTCGAGGTGAACGGCGGCGCTGGACCGTGTACAACCGGCCGCCGCAGCAGCCCGCGCCGGTCTGCGATGTTGGCGTCGAGGCGTTCCGGGGGCAATCGGGGACGGCGCGTTACCGCACCCCCGGGTTCGGCGGCGTTCGCACGGCGACGCTGCGTGTCTCGTCGGGACGAAGCAGGGCCGCCGTCAGGGTGGCGGACAGGTGACGCTGAGCGGCGTTGGCGGTTAGCCGCCCCAACCGCACGCTGTCAGCGGCACCCACCATCAGCCACATGATCATCGCCAGGAACCACTCCGGGTCCACCTCGACGCGGAAGTGTCCGCTCTCCTGCCCGCGCCGCACCAGCCGACGCAGCTTCTCCTCTGTCTGCGCGGTCCGGGCCAGCAGCGAGGCCTCCACGTGCTCACTGAGCGGTTGCAACCCCAGCAGGCCGACCACCGACGCCAGGCGGCCGAGGGTTTCCACCACCCGGCCCAGGGCCTGCGGCGGCGTCCCCTCCTCGGGCGCGGCCTCGTCGACCGCCTGCGCGTAGGCCTGCGCCGCCGTCTGGCACAGCTCGGCGATCAGCGCGGCGCGGGACGGG
>DASVVF010000243.1:0-1907 GCA_036386695.1 Catenuloplanes sp.
ATCCCCGGGCAGATCCGCAAGGCGCTGATCGACTTCTTCGCCTGGGTGGTCAAGTCGGCCCTCAACCCGGTCCTCGGCGCGCTGGGCAGGACGCTGCTGTCGACCCCGGACCTGACGGCCAACGAGCAGGTCAAGACCATCTGGACGGTCAGCCTCGTGACCGCCAACGGCATCTTCGCCCTGTTCCTGCTGGCCGGGGCGTTCACGATCGCCAGTCATCAGAGCTTGCAGTCCAGCTACGGGTTCAAGCAGGTCGCCCCTCGGCTGGCGGCCGGAGCGGTGCTGGCCAACGTCAGCCTGCTGGTGTGCGGCAAGTTCATCGCCCTGGCCAACGCCATCTGCGCCTCGATCGCGGGTCAAGGCGTCGACCCGCACGCCGCCGCCGAGGCGATCATCCAAGCCCTCACCGGTGCGGTACGCGGCAGCAACTTCCTGATGACCTTGCTCGTGCTCGGCGCGCTTGTCATGGCCATCGTCGCGCTGATCACGTTCGTCCTGCGCATCGTGTTCCTGGTCATCCTGATCGGCGTGGCCCCGCTGGCGTTGATCTGCCACGCCCTGCCGCAGACCGAGTCCCTGGCCTACACCTGGTGGCGCGCCATCGCCGCGTGCTTCGGCATCCAGATCGGGCAGGCCGTGATCCTTCTGGCCTCGGTGCGGGTGTTCCTGAGTCCGAAGGGCATGACGGTGCTCGGGCTGCCCGTCGGCCCGGACGCGTTGATGGGTGTCCTGGTCTGCCTGACGATGTTGTGGCTGCTCATCAAGCTGCCGGGGTGGATGCGCCAGTTCGTCCTCGGCCCGCTCGGGCAACGCAACGGCCGGGGCCTGTTCGGGCAGATCCTGCACACCTACCTGACCCTGAAGACCCTCGGCGCCGCCGCCGGCATCCTCAGCGGCGCGGGAGCCGCCCGCACCGCCGCCACGGCGACCCGCCGCCCACCGGGACCAGGTGTCGGTCGCACCGTTGCCCGGCCGACCCCGCCGCGCCCGCCCCGGCCCGGCGCCGCCCGGTCGGTCCCGCCACCAGCCGGACCGGTCGCCTTCAGTCACTCCCCGGCCACGCACACACCGTTGGCGCAACCCGCCGGGAGCAACAGCGCGCCCAGCTTCAGCCACCCAAGTGCGCCGGCCACACCGCAGTCCGCATCCGGCGGCGCAGCACCGGCGCAGTTTTCCCACCCGACTCCACCGCAGCCAGCGACGCCGACCCCCGCGCAACCGCCGACACCCGTGCGGTTCAACGCCGCCTCCACTGCAGCGGCAACGAGCCGCACCAACCCAGGTGCCAGCGCACCGCCGGTGGTGTTCTCGTCAGCGCCGGCTCAACACACGGCCCCGAAGCGCCCGCCGGCCCCGGTCACACCCGTGTTCTCGTCCGCGCCGTCAGCCCCGAGCCGTCCCACAGCGGCGCGGCGTGCACCGACACCATCCCCTCGCCCCGTTCCTACCACGCGCCCCGTTCCCGTTCCCACCTCGCGCCCCGTTCCCGGTCCCACCGCTCGTTCCGTTCCCACTGCGCGCCCCGTTCCCGGTCCCACCGCTCGTTCCGTTCCCACGCCGCGTCCCGTTCCCACGCCGCGTCCCGTTCCCAGCCCTCGTCCCGTTCCCGTTCCCACGCCGCCCCCCGTTCCGCCGGCCCGTCCCGTCGCCGCACCCGGTCCCGGTCCCAGTCCCGGGGCGGTTACGCCACCGCCGCAGCCGGCGGTCCGGCGAGCTGCCACCGGGCGCCCGGCCGCTCCGGTGATGCCGGTGTTCTCGTCCGCGCCCGCACCGCCCACGGAGGAACAACCACCGCCACCCCGCCCCGCCGCGCGCCCACCGCGCCGCCGCAGTGACAGGAGTGATCGCTGATGAGTCGCCGGGATAAAGACCCGCCGATGCGTGCCCGGGTACCGGCTGATGTCGAC
>DASVVF010000244.1:0-3891 GCA_036386695.1 Catenuloplanes sp.
CCGCACCCTGCCCCAGGCGAGCATGGCCAGGACCCTCGCCTTCGCCCCGGACGGCACGGTGCTGGCCGCCGGCTCGTCGGACGGCACCGCGCACCTGTGGACCGTGTCGCCGATCGACCCGGACGAGCAGTCCGCCGTCAACAAGCTCGCGACCGGCGGCGCGGGCGGCGTCTTCGCCAAGCTCGGCGACGACGGCCGCATCCAACTGCTCCGGCTGGCCGACAGCGGCGCGTGGGGTCCACCCGTCGCGGTCAGCCAGATCAGCGGATACGACGCCACGAAGGGGCACGACCTGGAGATCAGTCGGGACGGGGCCTATCTGTCGGTGGCGACGTCGAGCACCGGCACGGTCGACGTGTGGAACATCCGCGACCCCGCGAAGCCGGACCCGCACCGCAGAGTCAAGGTGGTCCCCGGGCTCAGCGC
This sequence comes from Catenuloplanes sp., assembly GCA_036386695.1. Taxonomy (GTDB): domain Bacteria; phylum Actinomycetota; class Actinomycetes; order Mycobacteriales; family Micromonosporaceae; genus DASVVF01. Next base: position 427 of record DASVVF010000244.1, read on the forward strand.
GAAGTTCATCGGCGACCGGACCCTGGCGACCCTGGACTCGTCCCGCGACCTGCGCCACCCACGCCTGCAGCTCTGGGACCTCGCGGCCAGCGCCGACAGCCCGCCGGTGGGCACCTGGGCCGCCACCGCGACCCGGAAGACCCACCTGCTCTTCCCGAAGCTGTCCGTCAGCCCGGACGGTCGGACGGCGGCCCTGTACACCCGCCAACCGGGCGAGGCCGCGACGCTGCTGGACGTGTCCGACGTGCGTGCCCCCCGCCCGGTCGGGGCGATCGACGTCGCCGCCCACGAGACGGTGTCGGACATCGACTTCGACGGGCGCGGCACCGCTGCCATCGACGGCGCGGGCGGCGCCGCACTGTGGAACGTCGCCGATCCGCGAACACCGACGAGGATCGCCGTCTTCGCCGGTTACACCAACGTCAGCTCGACGGCGTTCAGCCCGACCGGGCGCACGGTCGCGGTCGCGGCCGACGACCACACCATCGTGATCTGGACCGCCGCGGGCGCCTCCTGGACCGCCGCTGACCTGGCGAAGCCGACTGCGGTGCTCACCGGGCACACCGACACGGTCGACCGGATGGGCTTCGCCGCCGACGGGAAGACCCTGATCAGCGAGGGCGGCGGCGCGGTACGCCTGTGGAGCCTGGACGCGGACACCTCGGCCCGGCTCGCCTGCGAGGCGGCCGGGACGCCGCTGACCGAAGCGGAATGGGCGCGCGGGATCCCCGGGCTGCCGTTCGCCAATTACTGCGCGGCTTAACCACCGAAATACCGCGATAAGCGACAAGCGCGGCGTAGGTTACGGATCGCGAATTCCGTACTCTCCCCTGGAGCGCTCCATGTCCACGGCACGCCGCCTGCTCCCGCCGCCCTGGAAAATCGCCCTGGCCGGGGTCCTGGCTTCCATCGTCGTCTCCGGCCTCGCCGACCCGGCGCCGGCGCGGGCCGCCACCGCCGATTGGGCCCATCCCGGGTACACCGCCGGCGACACCTACTACAACCCCGGCGAGTCGGTCATCAACGCCGGCAGCATCGCCCGGGTCACGTCGCGGTGGTCGGTGGACCTGCCGCCGGCCGAGTGGTACGCCTGCCCCGCCCCGTCGGCGCCGCTGGTGTCCGGCGGCCGGGTCTTCGTCACCGACAAGACCGGCATCGGCGCCTACCACCCGAAGACCGGTGCCGTCCTGTGGCACCACGCCTGGCCGGACCTGCAGGACGAACGGACCCCGCACCTGGCCGTGTCCGGCGGGCTGCTGCTGGCCGGCAACACCGACTGCCAGTCCCGCAGTGACCCGAACGGCGGACTGCTCGCCCTGGACGTGGCCACCGGGCTCGAACGCTGGCACGTCGACTTCGACCCGCCGGTGCACTCGCTGGTCGTCGACAAGGGCATCGCGGTGGTCTCCGGCGTCTCCGACTCGGACCAGCAGGAGGTGACCGCCTTCCGGGTCAGCGACGGCGCGTTCCGCTGGCGGCTGCTCGACTACGCGTCCGTGGGTGTCGCCGCCAACGGTCGGCTGCTGGTCAGCCGGGTCGAGGGCGGCGTCGGCACGTCAGCGGTGTCCATCACCACCGGCAAGAAGCTGTGGAGCAGGGCGAAGACCTGGACCGCCCGGGGCGCCAACCCGGCCGGCGACCGCTTCTACGTCACCGCCCCCGACGGCGCGCTGGTCTGCGTCAAGGCGTCGACCGGATCAGTGGTCTGGTCGGCACCCGGAACACCCGGGAAGATCGCCGCCGACGGCAAGCGGGTCTACCGGTCGGTCCCGGGCGGCATCGAGGCGTTGGACGCCCGCACCGGCAAGCGCCGCTGGATCACGGCCCTCGGCGCCCCCACCGGTCAGCCGGTGCGCGCCGGTGGGCTGCTCTACACGACCGTGGGCGCCGGGCCCCCGCTGGGCATCCTCAACGCCGCGACCGGTGCGGTCGCCTCCCCCGGCACCGCGTTCGCCGCCGTCGAGGGCGGCAACGTCGTCGTCGCGGGCGGCTGGCTCTACTTCGTCAACGGCAACACCCTGCGGGCGTACGCACCCTGAACCGCACCTGCTGCTGCCGCCGCGCGCGGGCCGGTCCCCGGAGACCGGCCTGCGCGTCACAGGGCCCGGTAATACCTGACCAGTGGCAGGGGCGTGAACCCGGCCCGCTCGTACGCCCGCCGGGCCGGCGCGTGGCCGGGATCGCCGCCGGTGCCGATGACCGCCAGCCGGACGCCCGCCGCGCGCATCCGGTCGACGGCGAAGGAGATCAGGGCGTCGGCGATCCCCCGGCGCTGAAACTCCGGGTCGACGGCGAGCATCTCGATCTCACCGCTATCCGGCTCGGAATGCGCCTCGTCGTGGAACACCACCGCCACGAACCCGACCGGGCGCCCGTCCTGCACCGCCACCCAGACGCTGATGGCCTCGTCCCGGCAGACCCCCGCGACGGCGCGGGCCTGGCTGGCGAGCCAGTCGGGATAGATGTGGGCGTAGATCCGCCTGCCGAGGACGGTCTCGAAGGACTGGAAGACCGGGGCCCAGGCCCGCAGCGAGAACTCCACCACCGGGTCGACGTCCGCAGGGGTGAGCGCCCTGATCTCGACTGGCATCCCGCCAGCCTGTCAGCCACGTCAACCGGATAAACCGGCTCGCGTGTACGGCTGGCCGCAACCTCGCTACTACTTGATCCAGTAGGCGTTGATGGCCCTACTCTGCCATTACGGGGTTCAGGCCCCGCCGGCGTACTTCAGCTTCGGCCTCCACGAGGACCTCGTCAACCTTTGCCGCGTCCCTGTTGATCAGGTCTGCAATGCCCATCAAAGTGAACCCATACGTCGCTATACGGTCCGGGAGGCCGATATCGGAAATGTCTACGTCCTCACCCAACGCGTGCCGAATGAGCGACTCCGCTTCAAGTACCGGCATTGTTGGACCGAACGCCTCTCGGAAGCACTGCACAAGAGAGCTGATCTCGCGAAGATCTACGCCCGCCCGAAACCACCGTCGGATTACGATTTCGAAAGCAGCGTTTGCGTACTCAATATAGGCGACCGAGCCAGTCCGCTTACACTCCTCGTTCAGGCGAATTCGTTCTGCGGAGTGGCGCAACATCGCCGCACGCCAGAGCTGGCCAACAATTGTTTCGGGGCGGGCCGACGCTGGCGGCTTGCCGGTTCCCTTCCGTGGATTTCGCTTGAACATTGGCGGTTACATCCCCTTCAAGAGTCGGCGAATACGTCTATGGATTGGAGGACGCTCAACGTCGGAGCAGGGCGTCGATGTCATCGACGTGTAGTCTGGCCGGGGAAATCTGCTCAACCAATACGTCCATATCGTCAGGATTGGAAGGCAACCGATCAGCGTCAGCGAGGAGCGGGCGGCACTCTCGCGGCTGGTCGCCCAGGGAGCCGCTGGCGAGCGGCGCCTGACCGAGGGATACGCGTCGGCTCCTGAGCAGGTCAAGGTCTCGATAGTGGTGGCACTG
>DASVVF010000245.1:0-2941 GCA_036386695.1 Catenuloplanes sp.
CTCTCCGGCAGCTCGGAGAACCAGTCGCGGATGGGCGCGAAAAGCCCCGTGTAGGTCGCCGGGTTGGAGCGCGGCGTACGCCCGATCGGGGACTGGTCGACGCCCACCACCTTGTCGACGTGGTCGAGTCCGCTGATGCGGGTGTGCCGGCCCGGAACCAGCCGCGCGCCGTTGATCTGGTTCGCCAGAACGGTGTAGAGGATGTCGTTGACCAGGGTGGACTTGCCGGAGCCACTCACCCCGGTGACCGCGATGAACTGGCCCAGTGGGAACCCCACGGTCAGGTTGCGCAGGTTGTGCTCCCGGGCGCCGTGCACGACCAGCTCCCGGCCGGCGGTCTGCGGACGGCGCCCCGCCGGCGTGGGGATCGACCGGCGCCCCGACAGGTACGCCCCGGTCACCGACTCGGTGTTGCGCAGCAGCCCTTTGACCGAGCCGCTGTGCACGATCCGACCGCCGTGCTCGCCGGCGCCCGGCCCGATGTCGACGATCCAGTCGGCGACCCGGATGGTGTCCTCGTCGTGCTCCACCACGATCAGGGTGTTACCCAGCTTCTTGAGCCGCACCAGGGTCTCGATGAGCCGGTGGTTGTCGCGCTGGTGCAACCCGATCGACGGCTCGTCGAGCACGTACAACACCCCGACCAGGCCGGAACCGATCTGGGTGGCCAACCGGATCCGCTGCGCCTCCCCGCCCGACAGCGTGCCCGCGGCCCGGTCCAGCGACAGGTAGTCCAGCCCGACGTCGACCAGGAACCGCAACCGGGCGTTGATCTCCTTGAGGACCCGCTCCGCGATCATCTTCTGCCGGTCGGTCAGGGTCAGGCCGCCGAGCAGCTCGGCGCACTCGCCGACCGACAGGTTGCACACCTCGGCGATGCTGCGCCCGGCCAACGTCACCGCGAGGACCTCGGGCTTGAGCCGGGCGCCGCCGCAGGCCGCGCAGGGAACGTCGCGCATGTAGCCCTCGTACTTGTCGCGCGACCATTCACTCTCGGTGTCGGAGTGGCGGCGCTCGATCCACTGCACCACGCCCTCGAAGCCGGTGTAGTAGGAGCGCTCGCGGCCGTACTTGTTGCGGTAGCGGACGTGGACCTGGTCCTCGGAGCCGTACAGGATCGTCTTCTGGGCCCGGGTGGGCAGCTTGCGCCAGGGCGTGTCCAGGTTGAAATGCTCCGCGTCGGCCAGCGCCTGCAGCAACCGCAGGAAGTACTCCTGGGTGGTGCCGCCGGCCCACGGCGCGATGGCGCCGTCGCGCAGGGTGCGCTCGGGGTCGGGCACGATCAGCTCGGCGTCGACCTCCTTCTTCGTGCCCAGGCCGGTGCACTCGGGGCAGGCACCGTAGGGGGCGTTGAAGGAGAACACCCGGGGCTCCAGGTCCTCGATCGCCAGCGGGTGGTCGTTCGGGCAGGCCAGGTGCTCGGAGTAGCGGCGCTCCCGCTGCGGGTCGTCCTCGGCCAGGTCGACGAACTCGACCAGCACCAGGCCGCCGGCCAGGGCCAGCGCCGACTCCACCGAGTCGGTCAACCGTTGCTTGCTGCCGGCCTTGACGCTGAGCCGGTCGATCACCACCTCGATGGTGTGCTTTTCCTGCTTCTTGAGCTTTGTCGGCTTCTCACCGATGAAGTCGGTCAGCGGATGCACCACGCCGTCGACCCGGGCCCGGGCGTAGCCCTTGGACTGCAGCTCACCGAACAGGTCGACATACTCGCCCTTGCGGCCGCGCACGACCGGGGCCAACACCATGAACCGGGTGCCCTCGGGCATCGCCAGCAACCGGTCGACGATCTGCTGCGGGGTCTGCCGGGAGATCCGCTCACCACAGACCGGGCAGTGCGGCTCACCGACCCGGGCGTAGAGCAGCCGCAGGTAGTCGTAGACCTCGGTGATCGTGCCCACGGTCGAGCGCGGGTTGCGTGAGGTCGATTTCTGGTCGATCGACACGGCCGGGGACAGACCCTCGATGAAGTCGACATCGGGCTTGTCCATCTGGCCGAGGAACTGCCGGGCGTACGACGACAACGACTCGACGTAGCGGCGCTGCCCCTCGGCGAAGATGGTGTCGAAGGCCAGGCTCGACTTGCCGGAGCCGGACAGGCCGGTGAACACGATCAGCGCATCCCGCGGCAGGTCGAGGTTCACGTCACGCAGGTTGTGCTCCCGCGCACCGCGGATGATCAGTCGGTCGACCACAGCCTCGCCACTCCCGTACGTCTCATTGCGCTGACGGACATCCCCGCCATCGCGACATTTCCGCTGCCCGGACGGCACCTGCCCGCCGACGGACACCCGTGCGCCGGCAGCGCCGGGCCCGGTGACCCGGGCACGGGCCGCACTCTAGCCCGGGGGTACGACAAGTGTCCCGTACCCCGGTGACCATGGCACAGCGCCACCGGCGGTCCGGTCATTCCCGCTGTCAGCCGTTCGGGGGGCACCGGCACCCGTCAGGACCGGCGGCACCGGCACCCGTCAGGACCGGTGACCGGCGGGACCGGTCAGGGCCGGTGACCGGCGGGACCGGTCAGGGCCGGTGGCCGGCGGCCCGCAACTGGCGGTGAACGCTCTTGCGCCGGGCCCGCTCGGCGGCCGCCAGCCGGGCGTCGCGCCGACGGGTCTCATAGCTGATCTCCCGTTGCAGCCGGCGCCAGCTCTGCAGGCGACGCGGCGCCAGCTCACCGGCGTCGACGGCGGCCCGCACCGCGCAGCCGGGCTCGGCGTCGTGGTGGCAGTCACCGAAGCGGCAGTATCCGGCCAGTGCGGTCACGTCGGCGAAGGCGTGGTCGAGGCCCTCGGCCGCGTCGAGCAGGCCGACACCGCGCAGCCCGGGGGTGTCCAGGACCGCCCCGCCGCCCGGGACCGGCACCAACGCCCGGTACGTGGTCGTGTGCCGGCCCTTGCCGTCCACCCGCCGGGTGCTCTGGGTCACCATGACCGTGGCCCCG
>DASVVF010000246.1:0-9716 GCA_036386695.1 Catenuloplanes sp.
CCGGCCACCACGCCCGGCATCGACAGCGGCAGGGTCACCCGCAGGAACGCGCGCACCGGACCGGCGTAGAGGTCACGCGCGGCGTCCAACAGGCGGCCGTCGAGCTTCTCCAGACTGGCGTACAGCGGCAGCACCATGAACGGCAGGAAGGTGTAGGTCAGCCCGGCAACGACGGCGAACCCGGTTGCCAGCAGCCGACCGTCGGGGCCGAGCAGGTGCCCGGCCCGCAGGGTGTCGACCAGCCAGCCGTTGTCCGACAGGATCGTCTTCCAGGCCAGGGTGCGGACCAGGAAGCTGGTGAAGAACGGGGCGACGACGCAGGCCAGCATGAGGTTGCGCCACCGGCCGGACCGCTGCGCGATGGCGTACGCGAGCGGGTAGCCGAGCAGCAGGCAGGCGAGGGTGGCCAGCCCCGCGTACCCCAGCGACCGCAGGATGTGCGGCCAGTACGTCCGCAGGGCGTCGGCGTAGTTGCCGACCGCCCAGGTCATGGCGTAGCCCTCGGTCAGCGAGCCGGCCGGGTCGTAGAGGCTGGTGGCGACGAGTTGGATCACCGGCGCCACGAAGAAGGCGCCGAGCCACAGCACACCCGGCAGGAGCAGCAGGTACGGCAGGAGCCGGCGGCGTCGGCCCGGTCCGTCCGCCACCGGCGGGTCTCCGGGCGCCCCGGACCCCGGCGACCCGGTCAAGTCAGTGCGCCGCTGCGATCGGTCAGCGGCGCGGGCCGGTCAGGCACCGGGGCGCTGCGGGCGCCCGGCACCCGGTCGAGCAGGAAAGCGTGGGCGGGGTCCCAGCACGCCACCACCGCGGTGCCGGGCCGGACCGGACCCGCCGCACCGGTGTTCGGGGCGAAGGCCGACAACTCGACGCCCCAGTCGGTGCGGACCAGATACCGGGTGCTGACCCCCACATAGGACGAGTCGGTGACGACGCCGGCTACCGCCTGGTGGCCGGTGGGTACCTGTTCGGCGGCGTCGACCAGCCGCAGCTTCTCCGGCCGTACCCCGAGGTACACCGACCGGCCGGTGGCCCGGGACCGCGACGCCGGCACGGCGAACCGGCACCCGTACGCCGTCAACAGCACGTCGTCGCCGGCGTGCCCGCTGACCTCGCCGGGGAGCAGGTTGGACTGGCCGAGGAAGGTGGCGACGAACGGGGTGGCGGGGAACTCGTAGAGGTCGGCCGGGGCACCGCGTTGTTCGATCCGTCCGGCGTTCATCACGGCCACGGTGTCGGCCATGGTCATGGCCTCCTCCTGGTCGTGCGTGACGTGCAGGAAGGTGCTGCCGACCCCGGTCTGGATGCGCTTGAGCTCGACCTGCATCTGCCGGCGGAGGGTGAGGTCCAGGGCGCCGAGCGGTTCGTCGAGCAGCAGCACCCGGGGCCGGTTGACCAGGGCCCGGGCCAGGGCGACCCGCTGCTGCTCGCCGCCGGAGAGCTGCCCGGGGCGGCGGCTGCTATACCCGTCGAGCCGCACCAGGCGCAGCACCTGGTCGACCTGGCCGCGGATGTCGCGCTGGCCCCGCCGGCGCGGCCCGAAGGCCACGTTCTCGTAGACGGTCAGGTGCGGAAACAGGGCGTAACTCTGGAACACGGTGTTGACCGGTCGCCGGTGCGGCGGCAGCCGGGTGATGTCGCGGTCGCCGATCAGGACCCGCCCGGCGGTCGGCTCCTGCAGGCCGGCGACCATCCGCAGGGTGGTCGTCTTGCCGCAGCCGGACGCGCCGAGCAGGGCGAAGAAACCCCCTTCGGCGACGGTCAGACTCAGGTCGGCCACGGCGGTGCGGGCCCCGAACCGCTTGGTGACGTGGTCCAGGTGCAGGTCACCGCCGGTGGTCGGGTCCACTGTCATCGCGTCTTCCTTCGCGGTCGGCCGCCGTCACCTGGTCAACCCGGCGGTCACGGCCCGGAACCTGGCCAGGTAGCGGGACTCCTGCTCGGTGCTCAGGCTCATGAAGATCTGGGCCTTGGCCAGGGTGTCCGGTTGCGGGAAGATCAGCGGGTTGGCGGCGAGGTCGGGATGGATCTTCTCCATCTCGGCGTGCGCACCGGCCACCGGGCAGATGTAGTTGACCTGCGCGGCGACCTCGGCGGCCACCGTGGGGTCGTAGTAGTAGTTGATCAGGCGCTCGGCGTTGGCTTTGTGGCTGGCCTTCATCGGCACCAGCAGGTTGTCGGAATAGAGTACGACCCCGGAATCCGGCATCACGAACTGGATCGATTGGTCGGTGAACCGCAGCTGCACGACGTCACCGGACCAGGCCAGGCAGGCTGCGATCTTGCCGGAGGACAGGTCGGGGGCGTACTCGCCGCCGGTCACCGCGCTGATCTGACCGATGGCGATGGCCTTGCGCAGCACCTCCAACGCCTCGTCGAACTGTGCCTCGGTGAAGTCGTTCGCCCGGTAGCCCTGCCCCTGCAGCAACAGTCCCATCGTGTCGGCCATCTCGGCCAGGACGGTGACCCGGCCCCGCAGGTCGGGTCGGGTGAGCAGCTCCTGCACCGTGCGCACCGGCGGGGTCGCCCGCTCGTTGTAGGCGATCGCCGCCAGCCCGGACTGCCACGGCACGGCGAACGAGTGGGTCGGGTCCCAGGACCGGCGCCTCAGCCGGGGCAGCAGGTTCGCCTCGACGTTCGGCATCCGGGCCCGGTCCAGCGGCTGCACCTGGCCTTGCCGGACCAGCCGGGCGGCGGCCCAGTCGGTCAGCACAACCAGGTCGCGGCCGGTGGGTTGGCAGGTCCCCAGCGGCTGCCGGAGCTCTTCCAGGAACGCCACGTTGTCGTTGATCACCTCCTGGTACACCACCTGGATGCCGGTCTGCTGGGTGAACCGTTCCAGGGTGGGCCGGCGGGCCGCGTCCTCGGCGGCGACGTCGAGGTAGCGCGGCCAGTTCGCGAAGACCACCTGCCGGTCGGTCTCGGACAGGTCGGTGCTGCGGCACCCCTCCTGCCCGGCGACGAGCTTGTCCGGGCGGCCCAGGTCGGCGACCCCCCGGCCGCCGGCGGCCGCGGCGGCCGCGCCGGCGACGCCGAGGAGCAGGTTGCGCCGGGAGAACCGGGTGGGGCGCCGGTGATCGCGGACCGCGGCGTGGACGCCGTGGGCCATCCCGGCCGGGGTGTCCGCCGGCGGTACCCCGGTGACCTCGACGGCCGGTTGGCCGCGGTCACGCCCGGTGGAGCGGTCGCGCCGGGTGAAGCGGCCACGCCCGGTGAAGAAGCCGGCGCGGCGCCCGGGCGCCTCGGCCGCCAGCCGGAGCACCTCCGCCGCCTCCGGGGAGAGGGCCGGTGGCCCGGTGTCGCGGCGGTGGCGGGCATCGTGGTGGGGCATGTGATCCTCCTGGCAGGCGCCGGTTGCACCACACGGGTTTCGCGTGGACCGTTGGGCCGCCATCCGTGGCACCACAAACTCCTACAGGCTCAGCACCGGCCTCATACGCCGATCGCCGCCTGGAACTTCTGGTCGTAGCTGCGCTCGGTCGCCTCGTCGAGGGTCATGAAAACCTTCGACCTGGCCAGCAACGCGGCGTCCGGGAAGATCAGCGGGTTCGCCGCCAGCTCCGGGTCGATCTTCTCCATCTCGGCGCGGGCGCCTTCGACGGGGCAGATGTACGTGACGTAAGCAGCAAGCTTGGCGGCAATCGCGGGATCGTAGTAGTAGTCGATCAGCCGTTCCGCGTTGGCCTTATGGGTGGCTTTGTTGGGTACGAGTGCGTTGTCGGAGAAGAGCAGGACGCCCGAGTCGGGGGCCACAAATTTGATCTTCGGGTCATCGCCGGCCAGCTGGAAAACGTCCCCTGACCAGCCAATACAGGCAGCGATGTCACCCGCGGCCAACTCGGGGGCGTAGTCGTTTCCGGTGAAGCGGCGGATCTGCCCGGACGCCACCGCCCGCTTCAACTTGTCCAGCGCGTCGTCGAACTGGGCCGGAGTGAAGCTTGTCACGTCGTGCCCGTTGGACTGCAACAACAGCCCCATGGTGTCGCGCATCTCGGAGAGGCAGGTCACCTTGCCCTTCAGATCGCGCCGGGTCAACAGCTCGTCGACCGTACGCACCTCCTTGGTGACGTTGCCGTTGTACGCCAACCCGGCGAGGCCGCACTGCCACGGCACCGTCAGGTCGGCCCGGCGGTCGAACGACCTGTTACGCAACGAGGGCAGCAGGTTCTTCTGTACGTTGGGCAGCTTCGTCACGTCGAGTTGCTGCACCCAGCCCAGTCGGATCATCCGGGCGCTCATCCAGTCGCTGAGCACGATGATGTCGCGCTGGGTCGGCTGGCAGGCCGCCAACTGGTTGCGCACCTTGCCGAAGAACTCGTTGTTGTCGTTGATGTCCTCGGTGTATTCGACCTGGATGCCGGTGTTGGCCTGGAAAGCGTCCAGGGTGGGCCGCTTCGACTCGTCGTTCTCGTCGACGTCGAGGTACTGCGGCCAGTTGGAGAAGACCAGCTTCTTCTCGGTCGCCGACAGGTCCGTGCTGACGCACCCGACAACCGTCTGCTTCGTGCCCTGGGTGTCACACCCGGCCACCGCCGCGCCGGCCGCGACAGCCGCGGCGGAGCCGGCCGCCCCGCGCAGCATCGTGCGTCGGGACAGCCCCACCCCGCCGAGTAGCGCGGCCACCTCGGGCGGCAGGACAGGGCGGGGCGACTTGCGCATCGGTGCGGACCTCCAGCATCGAACCGCCGCGGCGGGACGGCGGGACGGCGCCGTCCTCGACAGGGTAGCCAGCCGGATCACCGACACCGGGGGGTCGACCTGGCGACCGCGGAGACGTGGATCACCGGGCCGGCGCCGGCCGCCGGTCAGTGGGTCGGCGGGATGACGCGCAGGTGGCCGCGGCGGCCGGTCTGGTGGCCGGTGTGCAGGTCGTCCTGGTCGGGTCGGGGCGGAGGGGCCGGGCGGGCCGCCTCACGGACCGCCTCGGCCAGCGCCACCAGGTCGTCGGTGGTCGGCGGCGGCGGGGCGAACTCGCCGTCGTGACGCACCAGCTCCCAGCCACGCGGGGCGGTGAGGCTGCGGGCGTGCGGCTCGCACAGGTCATAGGTGTGCGGCTCGGCGAACGCCGCGAGGGGTCCCACCACGGCGGTCGACTCGTTGTAGACATAGGTCAACGTGGCGACGGCCTGACGGGGACAGCCGTTCCGGGAGCAACGCCGTGGTGACCTCACGGCGGCACGGTATCGCCCTTACCCGTTCCCGCGCCGCCCTTGGCGTTGCGACACGCCGACCGCCCGACGGTCACGGTTTTGTCATGCCCGCGCGACACGCCGGGACGACGCCGGTGAATCCGGCCGCTGCCAGGACCGCCGCGCCCACTACGCTGGCGGGGTGACCCGATGGACGAGCCGGCCCGGCGCCAACCGCCGTGATGGTGGTGACCGGTGACCAGCCCGGAACACCGCCGGCCGGAGCCGGAGCTGCCCGCCGAGTCGCCCCGTCCGCGCGCCGGCGCGGGCCCGGGCCGCCGGCCACGGCGCGACCGGCACGGTCGGGGCCTGCGTGGGCGCCTGGTGCCGGCCACGGTCCCGCTGGCCCGCACCAAGGCCGAGATCTTCGACGACCTGGTGCTGGACACGGTCGAAGGGTTGGAGCAGCGGTACGCCACCGAGCTCGCCGGCGTCGAGTTCGCGGTCGAGGACGTGCCACCGGACCTGAATGTCTACGATTCGGACGTGCTGGAGGACGGCGAGGTGCCACTGGCCCGGCTGCTGCCCGGTCGGCCGGGCCGCCAGGAGGTCCCCCCGCGGATCGTGCTGTACCGCCGGCCGCTTGAGTTCCGCGCGATGGACCGCGAGGACCTCGCCGACCTGGTGCATGACGTGATCATCGAGCAGGTGGCCAACCTGCTGGGCGTCGATCCGGACGAGTTGTCCTGACTGACGTCGCGGCTTGTCCTGACTGACGTCACGGCGGCCGCGTTCAGGCCACCCGACGCTTGAGCTTGCGGCGTTCGCGTTCCGACAGTCCGCCCCAGATGCCGAACCGCTCGTCGTGGCCGAGCGCGTATTCCAGGCACTCCGTCTTCACCTCGCAGCGCGAACAGATGCGCTTGGCCTCCCGAGTCGACCCACCCTTCTCGGGGAAGAACGCCTCCGGGTCGGTCTGCGAGCACAGCGCGTGCTCCTGCCATTCCGGTGCGTCCCCCAACAGGTCGGCGACCTCAACCTGGCCCTCCATCGGCGTGCCTCCTTTTTCCGCGCCGGCCGCGGTGCCGGCGCTGCCCCCCACACGGAAGCCGTGTATTTGCCCGAAGAGCCGCTTTTGAGGGGGATCTTCGGACAACCCCAGTGAAATTACACGCGTGTAATGCGTGCGTCGTCAAGCCGAACCTGATAAATAGAGCCGCTTTCCTCGTGCACTGCCGAAGCGGCGCACAGGGGCGACAAACAGGCTATGGTGCCCCACCGCCGCGGCACCGCCGCCTCGTGGTCCCGCACCCTGCCCTATCGATTGAGCGGGCCTCCGGGTAACGCCCCGACGGCGAGTCGACGAAAAAATCGGTCAGCTCATCGGCGTGTCGCAGGGCCCGGACGCCGACCGGCGGCACCGTCGCCGCCTCAACCCACCCGCCCGTAGACGGTGGTGCGTTCCCGGGCCGGTCGACCCACCGCCGCCGCGATCGAACGCAGCTGGGCCACCGTACGGGCCGATCCGTGATCCGAGCCGGCCATCCGGGAGATGGTCTCCTCCATCAGGGTGCCGCCCAGGTCGTTGCAGCCGCCGCGCAGCATCGCCGCCGTACCCTCGTCGCCCAACTTCACCCAGGAGCACTGGATGTTCGCGATGCGCCCGTGCAGCAGCAGCCGGGCCATGGCGTGCACCACCCGGTTCTCCCGCCACGTCGGTCCGGGCCGGGCGATCCCGGCGAGATAGATCGGGGCGTTGGTGTGCACGAAGGGCAACGCCACGAACTCGGTGAACCCACCGGTGCGGTCCTGCACCCCGGCCAGCACCCGGAAGTGACCCAGCCACTGGTGCGGGTGGTCGACGTGGCCGTACATCATCGTGCAGCTCGACCGCAGCCCCACGTCGTGCGCCGTGCTGACCACATCCACCCAGGCGGCCGCCGGCAACTTGCCCTTGGTCAGCACCCAGCGCACATCGTCGTCGAGGATCTCGGCGGCCGTACCCGGGATGGTGTCCAGGCCAGCGGCGCGCACCTCGGTGAGCCAGTCGCGCACCGGAACGCCGGCCTTGGCCGCCGCCGTCACGATCTCCATCGGCGAGAACGCGTGCACGTGCATCCCCGGCACCCGGGCCTTGATGCCCCGGACCAGATCGGCGTACACGGTCCCGGGCAGCTTCGGGTCGATGCCGCCCTGCATGCAGACCTCGGTCGCCCCCGCCCGCCAGGCCTGCTCCGCGCGCTCGGCCACCTGATCCACCGACAGCCGGTACGCGTCCGCGTCGCGTTCCCGCTGGGCGAAGGCACAGAACCGGCACCCGACGTAACACACGTTGGAGAAGTTGATGTTGCGGTTCACCACGTACGTCACGTCATCGCCCACGGTGTCCGCGCGCACGTCGTCGGCCAGCCGGCACAGCTCGTCGAGCGCCGAGCCGTCGGCGGCGAACAGCGCCAGCGCGGAAGCCTCGTGCCGGGGTTCCAACAACGCAGCCGGGTCCCGCGCGGCCAGCCGCAGCCCGGCCAGCACGTCGGAGTCCGGGCGCAACCCCGCCCGGCCACCCCCGCCCGGCCGGGCCGCCGCCGGCGCGGGCGCCGCCGTGACGTGCGAGGCCACCTCCGCCCAGTCGCCGTAGACGGAGTCGAAGTCACCCCGCCGGTCGTCGGTACGCCCCTCGGTGTCGATGGCGGTGTGCAGGTCGGTGCGCCCACCCGGCCGGTAGGCGTCGTCAGGCTCCTGCCAGGGCCGCCCGACCGGGATCGCCGACTCGTCGGCCAACCCGGTGGCCGGATCCAGCAACGCCGCCACGTGCGCGTGCAACCGCACGTCAAGCCACGGGTCGAGGTGCGGCACGACGTACTGCGGGTAGATCGTCAGCCGCTCGCGCAGGGTGAAACCGGCCGCCGCGCACCGCCGGGCCAGCTCGTCGATCTGGGGCCAGGGCCGCTCCGGGTTGACATGATCCGGGGTCACCGGGGACACGCCGCCCCAGTCGTCGATGCCGGCGCGCAGCAGCAGATCGTACTCGCCGCCGACCAGGTTGGGCGGGGCCTGCAACCGCATCCGTGGGCCGAGCACCAGCCGGGCCACCGCCACCGTCGCCGCCAATTCGTGCAACTCGGCGTCCGGCGTCGAGCGCATGGCCGTGTCCGGCTTGGCGCGGAAATTCTGCACGATGACTTCCTGGATATGGCCGAACTCCCGGGCCAGCTGGCGGATCGCGAACAACGACTCCGCCCGCTCGGTGCGGGTCTCGCCGATCCCGATCAGGATGCCGGTGGTGAACGGGACGGCGACCCGACCGGCGTCGGCGATGGTCCGCAGCCGCACCGCCGGCTCCTTGTCGGGCGACCCGTGGTGCGGCCCGCCCGGCTCCGACCACAACCGGGTGGCCGTGGTCTCCAGCATCATCCCCATGCTCGGCGCGACCGGCCGCAACCGCTGCAGCTCCGACCAGCTCAACACCCCGGGATTGAGATGCGGCAGCAGTCCGGTCTCCTCCAGCACCGCGACCGCGCACGCCCGCACGTAGTCCAGAGTGGAGTCATAACCCCGCTCGTCGAGCCACTGCCGGGCCGCCGGCCAACGCTCCTCCGGTCGGTCACCCAGCGTGAACAGCGCCTCCTTGCAACCCTGCGCGGCACCGGCCCGGGCGATCGCCAGCACCTCATCGCGCTCCAGATACGCCGCCGGCACCCGGTGCGGCACCGTGGCGAAGGTGCAGTAGTGGCAGCGGTCCCGGCACAGCCGGGTCAGCGGGATGAAAACCTTGCGGGAGTACGTCACCACACCCGGCCGGCCCGCCGCCAGCAGACCGGCGTCGCGCACCGTCCCGGCGGCGTGCAGCAGCTCGTCGAGCACCGGCCCACGGGCGGCCAGCAGCGTGGCGGCCTCGGCGACGTCGAGACCGCGGCCGTCCGTCGCCCGGCGCACCGCGCGACGCAGAGCTGCCTCGGTGGGCACGCTGGCCCCGGTGCTCCGGGAATCGGTCGGCTCGGTCGAGTCGGTCACGGGGTGAAGCCTAGGCGGTGGGGGCGACGCCCGCGCGCACTGCCGGCCGTGCGCCGGCTGTGGCGCCGGTCGCACCGGGACACCCCGGCCAGCGGCCGCGGCGCCCCCGACGGCCGCGGCTCAGCGGCCGCGCGGCTCGGTGGGATCCTGCCCGGCCTGCCCGTCGTACACGTGGGAACCCGACGGCGACCCGCCGCTCTGCGGGTTGACCACTTCGGTGCGGTCCTCGTCGACGCGCGGGATGGTCTGCGTCGGCTCGGCGACCTCATCCGCCGGCGCCGTCGGGGCGGCCGGATACGGGGCGGCCGGGTGCTGCATCGTCGGCTCCGAACCGGTCGGCGCCGGCGGGGCCGAGGTCGGGCGGCCGTAGTCGCCGGCCGCGTAGTGCGGTGGCCCGGAAGCCGGCGGTCCCGAGGCCGGTGGTCCGGACGCCGGCGGGGTGGAGACGGGGGCCGGCGGAGCCGACTGCGGGTACGTCGACTGCCCGTACTGCCCCGGCGGCGGTTGACCCGGCTGGCCGTACTGCGGCTGCGGGTAACCGGGCTGACCGTACTGCGGCTGCGCCGGCTGACCGGGCTG
>DASVVF010000247.1:0-3851 GCA_036386695.1 Catenuloplanes sp.
CAGGGCAACAACGACAACAACGGTCTGGACATCCTGGCGAACAACTGTGACAACAGCCAGTTGGACGCGCATGACGGCTTCCAGAACGGCAACCGGTGCGTGAGTACCGCGTTCGGTGAGGTCGGGGCGGCGAACCGGAACCCGTCGTTGCTGATCACCGAGGCGCCGGAGCAGGTCAACGTCAACCAGGGCTTCGAGCTCAGCGTCAGCACCCGTAACCTGGTCCGGGACCGGTTCCTGGCGGCCGGGCAGGGTGGCTACTACCTGGAGAGCTCGGTGCTCAACGGGCAGGGGCTGGTGCGTGGTCACTTCCACACCGCGTGCCGGATGCTGGAGAACACCAACGAGGCGCCGAACCCGGACCCGGTCCCGGCGTTCTTCGTGGCCACCGAGGACGGCGGCGGCGGCGGTCAGCCGGACACCATCAAGATCCAGGTGACGGGTATGCCGGAGAACGGCACCGCGCAGTGCGCCGTGTGGGCCGGTGACGGATCGCACCGCATCCCGATGATGGAGCGGGCCAACCAGACCCCCGCCCTCGACGCCGTACGCATCGAAGTCAACTGACCAGGGCTTCGTGAACCCGCACGGGAAGCACAAGCTTCCGGAGTCCTGCTAGATCCGCAATCCCAACCCGCGAAGACACCACTGGTATCTGGAGAGCGCGGTGGTGCCCGTCGTGGTAGTTCCAACGGGGGCGGGCGCCGCTGGTCACCCCCACCGGCGACGCGAGGCAGGCGGCTCGGATCGGAACCCCAGGCGGAAAGGGGGAACCGGTCCCGGCCGGCGGACAGCTCCGGAAAACGTGGCGCCGGGACAGTTCCGCGGTCCCGGCGCCACATCGACCTGTTGGCCCCGACCGTCTCGGAGACGGTCGGGGCCATCGTCGTGTGCCGGTCGACTCTCCCGTCGGCCGACTCAACCCTCGGACACGGATCGCACTACGCCGTACGCCCACCGGACGGCGGCTATGCCGATCGGCCGTACGCCCACCGGACGGCGGCTATGCCGATCGGGCGCCGGGTGGCACAGTGTCGGAGGTGAACAGGACGGTGACCCGCCGGCTGGCGCCACCCGACGGTTACCAGCTGACCGGTTCAGTGCGCCTGCTGGCGATGGGCCCGCACGATCCGTGTGCCCGCCTGGTCGACGGCGCCTTCTGGTGGGCCGCCCGGACCCCGGATGGAGCCGGCACCCTGAGTCTGCGTCCGGAGGCCGGCGAGTTGGTCGCCACCGGCTACGGTCCCGGGGCCGACTGGGTGGTGGAACGGTCCGACGCGGTGGCCGGGCTGCGGGACGACCCGGCCTCCTTCGCTCGCCTCGCCGCCGGCCATCCCGTGGTGGCCCGGCTGGCACACGAGCATCGGGGGGTGCATCTGCCGGCCACCGGGTTGGTCTTCCCACGGCTGCTGCGGGCGATCTTCGAGCAGAAGGTCACCGGCACCGAGGCCTACCGGGCGTACGCGGCCACTGTCCGTCATTTCAGCCAGCCCGCGCCGGGGCCGGTGGCGCGACTGTGGCTGCCGCCGGCGGCTGAGGCGATCGCGGCGTCGGCGTACTGGGTCTTCCACCCGTTCGGGGTCGAGCAGCGCCGTGCGCAGACCCTGCTGCGGGCCGCCGGCGAGGCAGGCCGCCTGCAACGTTGCCCCGATTCGGCCGCGGCGACCCGGCGGTTGACAGCGATCACGGGCATCGGTGCGTGGACCGCAGCCGAGGTGGTGCGCACGGTGTACGGCGACGCCGACGCGGTCAGCGTCGGCGATTACCACATTCCCCACACGGTGTCCTGGGCGCTGGCCGGCGAGGTGCGCGGCACCGACGCCCGGATGCTGGAGTTGCTGGAGCCGTTCCGGGGGCACCGCGGCCGGGTCTGCACGCTGTTGGAGTCGGCGGGACTGTTCGCACCCCGCTTCGGCCCACGGATGCCGCTGCGCTCCTTCGCCGGGTTCTGACCGGACGGGGGGCGGCGCCGGTGACGGGCGGGCCGCCACCGCCCGGGGCGGTTGCCCATTGTGGACCGACAGGCTGGTTCCGATGCGTGCCCGGTGCGGCTCCGCGGGGCGACCCGGCCGGCCCTTCCGGGGGGTCGCCGGCCGGGGGTGGCGGGGTCGGTGTTTGCTTACCGGATGCGGGTCACGATCGCGACGGCGGGGCTCACCGACGCGGGTGAAATCCTCACCGTGCAGCGGGCGGCGTACGTCTCCGAGGCGCAGCTGTACGGCGACGCGCACCTGCCGCCGCTGACCGAAACCCTTGATGAGGTGCGGGCCGACCTGGCCGCCGGCACGCTGGTGCTCACCGCCCGGCTGGGTGACCCGCCGGGCGGACGCCTGGTGGGCGTGGTCCGGGGGCGGCTGGCCGAAGGGACGGTGCGGGTCGGTCGCCTGGCGGTGGCTCCCGACCTGCGGCGACTAGGGATCGCCAGCCGTCTGCTGGCCGCCCTGGAGGCCGACTTCACCGGGCGCGGGGGGCCCGGGCGGGTGCGGCGGTTCGAGTTGTTCACCGGCGCGCACAGTGTGGCCAATCTGCGGCTCTACCAGCGCCATGGTTACGCGGTCTTCGACCATCGCCCGGCCGGTGCCGGCCCCGGGTTGACGTACCTGGAAAAGCGGGTCGGTCAGCGCGGTTGACCGCCGGTCAGCGCGCCGGCCCGGTGGTCGGTGGGTCGGCGCTCGGATCACCGGCACCCTGGTGGCCGCCGCCGCGCTGTTCGACGGCGGCCGCCGTACCGTCGGGGTCGACGACGCGCAGTAGCAGCTCGCACATTTCTCCGAGCTGCCGGGCCTGTTCCGGGCTGAGGGTGTCGAAGACCAGCGATCGGACGTGCTCCACGTGCGCGGGCGCGCTGGCGACCACCTTGGCGTAGCCGGCGTCGGTCAACACCGCGAGGCTGCCGCGACGGTCCTGGGTGGCGCGTTCCCGGCGGATCCAGCCGCGTTCCTCCAGCCGGGTGGTCATGTGGGACAGCCGGGACTGCGATGAGTTGGACAGCGCCGCGAGCTCGCTCATCCGCAGCGCCCGACCCGGGGTCTCGGAAAGCATCGCCAGCACCCAGTAACCGAAATGGCTGAGTTGGGCGTCGCGTTGCAGCTGTGTGTCGAGGGTCGCGGGCAGCAGTGTGACCAGGGCGGCGAGGCGTCGCCACGCCCACTGCTGTTCGTCGGTCAGCCATCGGTTCTCGCCCACCGCCCCAGCATACATTTACTTGATGTCTCAACGACCCCGTTGATTCCCGAGGTGCTGACCATGGGTGGGGGCCGCGACCACGCTAGGTGGCGCGGTTCACCGGGGCCCGGGCCAGGAGTTGCCGCACCAGCTCATCGACCTCGCTGATCGGAGCCGACTGGCCGGTGAGGGCGTTGAGCAGCAGCCCGTCGCCGACCAGCCGCACCAGCCGGGCGGTGGCGGGGTGCCCCAACTCGTCGTCGAGCATCCGCTGCCAGCGCTCACCGGCGGCCAGCACCTCGTCCGGTGGGTCGATGTCGCCGGTCGAGGTCAGTCTGAGCATCGACAGCAGGGAACGGAAGAGTCGCTGTTGCCCCTCGGCCGGCGTGGACAACCGCAGCCACGCCTCGGCCAGGCGACCCTCGGCCGCGGCGGCGATGAACGCCGCGTCGACCTGCGCGACCGCCCGGGCGATGATCCCGGTGAACAAGGCCCGCTTGTCGGGGAAGTGATAGAGCAGCCCGCCCTTGGACACGCCGGCCGCGGCGGCGACCGCGTCCAGCGGCGGCGCGATGTCGCCGGCCGCGACCAGGTCGGCTGCGGCGTCCAGGACGCGGTCACGGGCAGACGGCATGGCCCAACTGTACCGACTGGACGGTATAGCTGGATACCTATTCGGGCGCCCA
>DASVVF010000248.1:0-6109 GCA_036386695.1 Catenuloplanes sp.
CCGCCGGGACGGTCGGCCTGTACGACGACATCGTCGGCGCCCGGCCCGAGCAGAAAGCCGCCAAGGGTTTCGCCGGGCATCTCGGGGCGCTGCGGCACGGCCGGGTGACCAGCGGCCTGGTGAAGATAGCCGGGATCGGCGCCGCCGGCCTGGCCGCCGGGGCGTTGCTGGCCGGCGGTCCCGGGCGGGGCGCCGGCCGCCCGCGGCTCCGGCGCGCTCCGGCGGGAGCCGTCGACGTGCTGCTCGCCGCCGGGGTGGTGGCCGGCACGGCCAACCTGCTCAACCTGCTGGACCTGCGTCCGGGCCGGGCCCTGAAGGCCGGTCTGCTGCTGGCCGCGCCGCTGAGCGGGGGTCCCGACGGTGGGCTGGCCGCCGGCCCGCTCGGCGCCGCCGCCGCCCTGCTGCCGGCCGACCTCGACGAGGACATCATGCTGGGTGACGCCGGGGCGAACGCCCTGGGCGCCGTTCTGGGGGTTGCCCTGGCCGCCCGCACCGGCCGGGTCGGCCGGGCGGGCATCCTGCTGGTCCTGGTGGCGCTCACCGCGGCCAGCGAGCGGGTCAGCTTCACCCAGGTCATCCGGCGCACCCCGGTGCTGCGTGAACTCGACGCGTTCGGCCGGCGCCCGTCCTGACGTGGATCCCACCTCGCGCGCCTCCGATCCGGCCGCCGCCGCCCCGGACGGGCCCGCCGCCCCGGACGGGCCCGCCGCCCCGGACGGGCTCGCCGCCCCGGACGGGTCGGGCGCCGGGCGCCGTCCGGACCCCGCCGTCCACGCCGCGCCCGCCGGGGGCGGCCGGCCGGTGCCCGCCGGTGCCCTCGGTTTGGCCGGTACGGTCGGCCTGATCGCCGTGCTGACCGTGGTGAGCCGGATGGCCGGCTTCGGCCGCACCGCGGTGTTCTTCTGGACCGTCACGTCCGACGGCCTGCGTGCCATCTACCTGGCCGCGAACACCATGCCCAACATCATCTTCGAGATCGTGGCCGGTGGCGCGCTCGCCAGCCTGGTGGTCCCGTTGCTGGCCGGCGCCGTGGCGCGGGGCGACCGGACCACGGTGGCCGCCACCACCTCCGCGTTGCTGACCTGGACCGTCACCGCGCTGGTGCCGCTGGCGGTGCTGGTGGCGGTGTTCGCCGACCCGATCGTCACGGCGCTGGCCGCGGACGGCGCCGGACCGGCCGCGGTGGCCGTCGGCGCCCGGATGCTGCGGGTGTTCGCGCCCCAACTGCCGCTGTACGGCGTCGGGATCGTCCTGACCGGGTTGCTGCAGGCCCACCACCGGTTCGCCTGGCCGGTGATCGCGCCGCTGCTGTCCAGCCTGACGGTGATCGGCACCTACCTCACGTTCGCCGCGACACAGGGGCGCGGCACCCGCGTCGTCGACCTGAGCCGGACCGGTGAGCTGATTCTGTCGGTGGGTACGACGCTCGGCGTGACGGTGCTCTCACTGTGCCTGCTGGTGCCCGTTCGCCGACTCGGGCTCCGGCTGCGTCCCCGCTACACCTTCCCGGGCGGCGCCGGACGGCAGGCGCTGCGGCTGGGGTGGGCCGGCGTGGTCACCGTCGGGGCCCAGCAGCTCGTCCTGTTGCTGATGCTGGCCCTCGCGCTGCGGCGGGGGGCCCCGGAGGGCACGTACGCGTTCTTCGCCGCCGCGCAGACCGCCTTCCTGCTGCCCTGGGCGGTGTTCGCCGTGCCGTTGGCGACCGCGGTGTACCCCCGGCTCGCGGCGGCGCACACCGGCGGTGACCTGGCCGGCTACCGCGTCACCCTGGCCCGCGGCACCCGTTCCGTGGTGCTGCTCTGCTGCCTGGGGGCCGCCGCGCTGGTGGCCCTGGCCGACCCGATGGCCCGGCTGCTCAACGTGCCCGCCGCCGCCGCCGGCATCGCCGGGTTCGCGCCGGGGCTGCTGGGCTACGGCCTGTTCGCGGTCCTGTCCCGTGCCCTGTACGCGCGCGGGGAGACCCGCGTCGCCGCCGTGGCCACCGCGACCGGGTGGGCGATCACCGCGGCCGCTGCCGTGCTGTTGGCCGCCGCGCTGCCGGGCACCCACCGGGTGTTGGCGCTGAGCCTGGCCAACACGGTCGGCATGGCGGCCCTCGGCGTCCTGCTCGTCGCGGCGGTGCGCCGCTCGGCCGGCCCGGGTGCGCTGGCGGGACTGGGCCGCGCCGCGGCCGTCGGCCTGGCCGGCGCACTGTCCGGCGCGGCCGCCGGTCGGGCCGTGTCCGTCGGTCTCGACCGGGTGCTGGCCCCCACCCCGGCGGCCGTGCTGACCGTGCTGCAGGGCATCCTGGTGGGGATCGTTGTCGCCGTGGCATTCGGTGCCGTGGCGTACGCCCTCGACCGCGACGAGCTTCGTCCGATGATCGCGACGTTGACCCGGCGGCTGGGCCGTCGCGCCGGCCGACCGGCCGGCGACCCACCGCCCTCCGACGGTCCGGGACCTGACCGACCGGCACCCGACCCGCCGGCACCCGGCAGACTGGTGGTGCCCCGCCGCGCGACCAGCGGGGCGGCGGCCCACGGCCAGCGGGACGACGCCGCCGGGAACGACCCGGCGGCGGACGGTCCCGACGAGGGTCCACCCGCCGGTGGGCCGACGGCGCGGTGGCCGGAAACCGACAGCCCGGTGCGCGACCCGAAGGAGGCGCCATGACAACCCCGCAACCGCCCGGTGGGCGGACCGACGCCTCGGGCTGGCACGGAGACGTGGCCCTGGTCCTGGGCTCCAGCACCGGTGGCGTCGGCCAGCACGTCGCCCAACTCACCAGGGACCTGATGGCCGGCGGGACGCGGGTCGTGGTGTGCGGCCCGGTGGCCACCGACGACCTGTTCGGATTCAGTGCCACGGGCGCTACCTTCGAACCGGTGGAGATCCCCGCCAACCCCGGCCTGCAGGACGCCGGGGCGATCCGCGCCCTGCGCCGCGCCTGGACCGCCTCCCCGCCCGACGTGGTACACGCCCACGGACTGCGCGCCGGGCTGGTCGCCACCCTGGCCCGTCCCGCGGCTCCGTTGGTGGTCACCTGGCACAACGCGGTGCTGGGCCACGGGCTGCGCCGGCAGGCCGCGCAGCTGGTGGAGCGGATCGTCGCCCGCGGCGCCCGGGTCACCCTGGCCGCCTCCGCCGACCTCGTGCAGCGCGCCCGGGAGGCGGGCGCCCTCGACGCGCGGCTGGCACCGGTGGCGGCGCCGACCGCCGCCCCGCCGCGACGGACCCGGGCCGCGGTACGCGCCGAGTTCGCCGTGTCGCCGCGGACACCGCTGATTCTGTCCGTCGGCCGGCTGCATCCGCAGAAGCGCTACGAACTGCTGATCGACGCCGCCGCGCGCTGGCGGGTGCTGCGTCCGCCGCCGGTGGTGGTCATCGCCGGCTCCGGGCCCAGCTACATGTTCCTCGCCGGTCGGGTGTCGGCGGCCCAGGCCCCGGTGACCCTGCTCGGGCACCGTACCGATGTGCCGGACCTGCTCGCCGGCGCCGACCTGGCCGTGGTCACCAGCGAGTGGGAGGCCCGGCAACTGTTCGCCCAGGAGGCGCTGCGGGCCGGGGTGCCGCTGGTCGCCACGGCCGTCGGTGGGATCCCCGACCTGGTCGGCGACGCCGCCCGGCTGGTGCCACCGGCGGATGTCGAGGCCCTGGACACCGCGGTGCGGGACCTGCTGGCCGATGCCGACCTGCGTGCCGACTACGCCCGGCGGGGCCTCGCCCGGGCCGCCACCTGGCCCACCGACGCCGACACGCTGTCCGCTGTGCGAGCCGTGTACCAGGAGGTCAGCTCCGCCGGCAGCCACGCCGGGACGGGCCCCCGGTGAGGTCGCGGCGTCTGGTGGCGTACCTGACCGCCGCCGTGGTCCTGCTGTTCGGCCTGGGGGCGATGCTGCCCCGCCCGGCGACCGGCGCTCCGCAGAGCACCGCGGACTACGTGGTGATCGCCGGTGTCCCGGGGTTGCGCTGGGAGGACGTCAACGCCCGGGACACCCCGACGCTCTGGGCGATGGCCGACCGGGGGGCGATCGGGTCGCTGTCGGTGCGCACCGCCCGCCGGCCGACCTGCCCGACCGATGGCTGGCTGACCCTGGGCGCCGGCAACTACGCCGCCTGGGACGGTCGGACGGTGGAGCGGCCGTGTCCGGGTCTGGCCGTCGACGTGCAACGGCCGGACAGGATCGGCGCCAATCTGCCCGCGCAGCGCTCGGTGGTGCGCCACAACCAGGAAGACCGACCGTGGGGGACGCTGCCCGGTGCGCTCGCCGAATCGGTGCGCTGCACCGTGGCGGTCGGCCCGGGTGCCGCAGTGGCCGCCGCCCAGCCGTTCGGCCGGGTCGACCAGTACACCCCCACCCTGCCGGCCGACCCCCGCGAGCTGCTCGCCTCCTGCGTACTGGGCATCGTCGACCTGGGGGCGGTGACCAGCGAGAAACCCGCCGACCGGGCGGCCGAGGTCCGGCGCGCCGACGCGTTGCTGGCCCGCGTCGTCGCCGCCCGCCCGGCCCGTTCCCTGATCGTCGTCGCTGGGCTGTCCGACACCGGACGTTCGACACGGCTGCACGTGGTGGTCGCCGACGGACCCGGCTGGAACCGGGGCTGGCTGACCTCCGCCAGCACCGGCCGGGCCGGCTACCTGCAACTGGTCGACCTGGCGCCGACGGCGCTGTCGGCCATGGGCCGGGCCATGCCGGTACGCCTGTTCACCGGCAAGCCGGCCAGTGTCACCGGGAGCCGACCGGCCGACCTCAGCCGCGCGGTGACCGCGGCCGCGGACGCCGACCGGGAGGCCCGGGTGCAACGGGGGGTCGCCAACCGCTTCTTCACCCTGCTCGCGGCCGGGCAGCTGCTGCTGTTCGCCGCCCTGGTGCCGCTGATGCGCCGGGCTCGCCGGCACGCCGGCCCGACCGGCCCGACCGGGCCGTCGCGGCGCCTGGTCGGGGTCACCGAACTGGCCCTGATCGCCGCCGCTCTGGCCGTGCCCGCCGTGCTGATCACCGATGCGGTGCCCTGGTGGCGCAGCCAGTCGGCGTCGTGGGTGTTCGCCGCGATAACGGTGGCGTTGGTGGCGGTCGGCACCATGCTGGTGCGGCTGAGCCGCACCTACCGGTCCACCCTCGGCCCGTTGAGCGTGGTGCTGGGTGGGTCCGCCGCCATCGTCGTGATCGACGTGCTCAGCGGGGCCCGGTCGCAGCTCAACGGGGTCGCCGGGTACTCCGCGCTGGAGGGCATCCGGTTCGCCGGGCTGGGCCCGGTGGCCTTGGGTGTGTTTATCGCCGGCACCCTGGTCTTCGCCGGCTGTCTGGCCCAACGGGTCGGCCGTGGGTGGCGCCCGGTGGTGGTGGTCGTGGTCGGCGCGCTCGCCGTCGTCCTGGTCGGCAGCCCGTATCTGGGGGCCGACCCGGTGGCGGCGATCGCCCTGACCGCCGGGGTGTGTGTGGCGGCCGCGATCGCCCTGGGCGGGTGGCTCACCTTCGCCCGGGTCGCCTGGGCCACCCTCGCCGGGCTGACCGTGACCATCGGGTTCTCCGTGCTGGACCTGCGTCGCCCGGTGGTCGAGCAGGGCAGCCTGGGTCGGCTGTTCACCGCGTTCGCCGACGGCACCGGCGGGCCGGCCGTGCAGCGTGCCGCCGCGTCGAACGTCCACGGTCTGATCGACAGCCCGCTGACCGCCCTGGCCGGGATCGGCGCCCTGCTGTTGGCGTTCGTCCTGTTCAGTCCGTGGGGTGGCCTCAAGCGGCTGTTCGGGCTCCACCCCGCCGTGCGGGCGGCGATGGCCGGTACCGCGCTGGCCGTGCTGCTCGCCGGGGTGCTCGGCGGTTCCGCCCTGCAGGTCGCCGGGGCGGCCGCCGCCGTCATGGTGCCGATGGCCGCCCTGACCGTGCTGCGGGTCCTGGACCACGCGGCGGACCGTACCCGGCCCCTGGCGGTCCCGATCACCGACCGGATGCCGCCGCGCGACCCACCCACACCGTCGCCGGCCGAGCCGGCGGCGGCGCCGTCCCAGGCTGAGCCGGCGGCGGTGCCGTCCCCGGCCGAGCCGGCGGCGGCGCCGTCCCAGGCTGAGCCGGCGGTGGCGCCGTCCCCGGCTGAGCCGGCCGCCGCGGCGCAACCCACCCGCCCGCCG
>DASVVF010000249.1:0-7050 GCA_036386695.1 Catenuloplanes sp.
ACCTGCGCCGGCTCGCCGACGCGCTGGCCGGCGAATGGGTGGTGGTGGTGCGCGCGCATCCGGCGACGACGTTCCGGCTGCCCGGCGGGTACGACGGGACGCTGCGCGACGGGCAGGCCGGCTTCGACGACGTCAACGACCTGCTGCTGGCCGCCGATGTGCTGGTCACCGACTACTCGTCGATCATGGTGGACTTCGCCAACACCGGCCGACCGATCCTGCTGCACGCCGACGACTACGACTCCTACCGCGGCGACCCCGGCACCTACCTCGACCTGCGGGAGAGCGGCCCCGGGCCGATCCTGACCAGCACCGATGAACTGATCGCCAGCCTGCGGGACCTGGAGGCGGTGGCGCGCAAGTACGACACCCGGTACCAGAGCTTCCGGACGACGTACTGCACCCGGGAAACCGGTGCGGCCGCCGGCGCGGTGGTCGACGGCTTCTTCAACTAATCTTCGTCGCATGACCTCCATCGCCCTCGCCGAGGAACTGCTGCTGCTCGGCTACGACGACAAAACCGGCAAGGGCACCGGCTCCCGGATCGGGCTCGATCTGGGGATGGCCGCGGCGGTGCTGGTCGATCTGGCCCTCACCGGGCGGGTGGCGTACGGCGACGGTTCCCTGATCGTGCTCAACAGCACGCCGACCGGTGATCCGATCGCCGACGAGGTGCTGGCCCGGGTGGCCCACGACACCCCGCACACGCCGGCGCAGTGGCTGCAACGGCTGCGGCACGGGCTGCGCAACCGGGTGCTGGCGGACCTGGTCGCCCGCGGGGTGATGCGCGACGAGGACGAGACCGCGATGGGGTTCATCCACCTGCACCGCTACCCGGTCGCCGACCACGCCCCGGAGGCGGAGGTCCGCAGCCGGCTGGCCGCCGCGCTGACCGGCGAGACCAGGCCCGACGAGCGGACCGCCGCCCTGGCCACCCTGCTCGCGGCGACCCGGATGGAACCCGCGTTGGGGCTCAGCGGCGAGGCGGCGAAGGAGGCCCACGTGCGGCTGGAGGAGATCGCCGGCAGCGCCGGCTTCTCCGGGGTCGTCGACCTGGAGAATTCGACGGTCCGTCCGTCGGTGGCGCTGGTGATCGCCACCCTGACCCGGGCGATCAACGCCGCGTTGGGCGCGCCGCGGCCCTGACCCGCCCGGCGGCCCGGACTTTCCCGCCGGCTGCGACCCGGTCCGGTGGTAGCCGGTCGGACGCCGGGTCAACCTCCGGCGGGTCGTAGCCCAGGTCGACCTGATCCAGCGCCGCGGGCGTGCGGCGCGCCCGGTAGGTCCGGTCCAGGATGCCGAGCCCGGCGAGGATCTTCTCCAGGTGTTTCGAGCGCGGTAGGTCTTCCAGGTACTCCTGCCAGGAGGTCAGGTCGGCCGCCCACGCTCTGACGTAGTCGACGCACAGGCTGGGCGTGACGAAGTAGCTCTCCGACTCCGCCGCGTCCAGCGAGGCCAGCATGCGTTCCCAGCCCGGTGGCCTGACGGACTCCACCCTGCGCTGGACGTGACCGATGAACCGTCGACGCCTGGTGATGAACTCGCGCCAGAATCCGTCGTTCGCGTCGCTGAGCCCGCGTTCCTCGTCGAGGAGCCAGTACAGGCCTTCGGCGAGGCTGTCGCCGAACTCCTGGGCCCGGGCCCGGTCCGGATCGGCGAACGGATCGTAGGGCTTCTGCCGGACCTTGCCGGTCTTCGCGGTGCGGCGCAGCCGGCCGTCGCCGAGGAGGAAGAACCAGTCCTCGTTGTAGACGTTGGGGAAGAACGACCGGCTCGCCACGGTGTCGATCATCATCGCGCCGGCACCGACGAAGGTGTCCTGTTCTCCGCCGGCCTGTCGGTAGGCGTGGCAGACCACGGAGTTGTCGGGGTAACCGACGTTGTGCAGGCCGACCGCGTCGTATTTGTCGAGCAGACCGGCCGCCGCACGCACCTCGTGTGGTTGGCCGTGGGAGATGTCGTCGTCGAGGAAGAGGGCCCGGCGCCACCCCTTGGCGCTGGCCAGCAGGATGCCGAGGTTCCGCTTCAGGCTGAGGTCGACCAGGCTGTGGAACCGGGTGCCGAACAGCAGCGCGTCGGTTTCGAAGGTCGGCATCCGCACGTGTTCGGCGGCGACGTCGACCGCGATGACGTCCACGCCCAGGTCCTGGCCGAGTTCGGCGGCCTCCGCGGCCCTGGCCGAGCGGCTGCACAACGCGATCAGCGGGCTGCGCAGCCCACGGGCCAGCTTCATCGCCTCGCGCAGCGACTCGACCGGCCGGGCGGTCGGCACGATGAGCACGTCGACCGGTGCGCTGACCCCGGGGGCCAGGACGTGCGCCAACAACGCGCTGTGCGAATGGTGGTGGTAAGGGGCGTCCAGCGCGCCGGCCCGACCGGGCCCGCGACCCGGAGCGGTCATGCCATGGCCTCGGGCCATTCGTGCAGCACGGTGTCCGGGGCTGTCCAGTCGGGCGTCAGCACCTTGTTGTCGACGATCGTGACGCGGCACAGGACGCTGTACTGGGAACTGCCGGCGAAGCGTTTCTCCAGGTAGGCCGCGTTACGGTCCCGGAAGCGCTTGTCGGTCAGGGTGCGCACCGCGCCCAACACCCCGCGACTGTACATGCCATTGCACACGGAAACCGTGCGCTTCCGGTTGAATGGATTGACTCCACGGAAGAAGTGGGCGATGTCCTCCTTCAGGACCTCCCGCCCGTCGTCGATGTTGACCTTCGGGCGGTAGCGCTGCGCTTCGCCGTCCACCATGGCCTGGAAACAGGCCCCGGCCGGGTCGTGGTCCCGTCCCACCTGGGTCACCGGGACCTCCAGGTGGTCGGCCATGTTGCTGGTCGCCGCGTTCCAGTCCACCCCGCCGATCAGGACCAGATGGGAACTGTAGTCGTCCGGGCTGAGATCCGTGGCCAGGCGGACGACCACGTCGCTGGCCGGGTTCGCGGCCCGGATGTGCCCGTGCAGTTCGAACAGGGCGTCCAGGTCGGAGAACCGGTACAGCTCGGTGTAGTCGGGGTTCCCCGGGGTGGCCATCGCGATGTTGCGCAGGTCCTGCTGCGGCAGGCCGGCGCAGACGATGGTGATCTGGTTCTCGCCGGGGAAATGCCAGGGGCCGCTCGCGACCGGGAGGTCGGTGGAGCCCTCTGCCGCCGGAACGGCGAGATCCGGCCGCGCTGCCCTGCCGATGGCGGTAGCCCGCAACCCGAGGAGCTCACGTTGCAGTTCCGCGCGACGCGCCAATTCCTCCTCGCCGAACTCCGCCTCGGGCAGTAGCCGGTACGGCACGCTCTCCACCGAGCGTGGGGTGGCGAAGAAGGCCGCGTAGGCGGTCAACCGTTCCGCCGGCGGGACCGCCGGCCGGCTGACGTTCTCCCAGCTGGAGATCAGCGGAACGCTGACCCCCAGCGCCACTGCGAGCTGGCGCTGGGTGATGGGGTGGCGGGGCCAATGCTGCTCCCGCAACATCCTCAGGCGTCGCGCGAGGGCACCGGCCGTCGACTGCACCGCAGCGCTCCTTCAGTATGTTCAGTAGCAACCTGAACAGGGTAGGCCGTCGGTCGCCAGAACACCAGCGTGACGCGCCAGGCCTCATTCATTCGGATTCACTCGGCGCGCACGCAGAGCGTCAGGTCCGTTACCAAGCCTTAACATCGGCTCGTCGGTTTGGTTGATTCAGTAGACACATGCATCTACGCTGAATCAGCCGAAGGTATTCTAGAGTTCAGCTCTTAGCTGAAGTGCGTGGGGTGGCGGATGCGAAGGCAGCACGCGCAGCGGGTCGCCGGCAGGTCGCGTTCGCCGCCGACACCGCAGCGTTCGCCGCTCGTAGCGGAGCGGCCATCGCACGCGGCGGGGCGCCCCCGGCGGCAACCGAAGGCGCCCCCGTAACCAGCAGATCCCCTTGGCAGCTGCACGGCGAACCTCAAGGACCAGCCATGCTCACCTTAGGACAACACCCTGCGTTTGCCCATCTTCCGAGACTCACCGTGGCCACGTCGGCCGTCCAGGCCGCACCGAAGCCCGACGACGCCAACCCCGGCGGCGTCGCCGATGGAACCGGCACCGGCGGTGCCGTCCTGCTCGTGGCCGCCGTGCTGCTGTTCGTCGCCCTCCGCATGATCCGGCGCGCGGTCGGACCGGTCGCGGCCGTCCTGCGGGCCGTGGCGATGGCCGGAATGGCCATGCTGCTGGTGGTCATCGCCCTGGTCATGGTGGTGGTCTCGGTGTTTCTGCGGTAGGAGTCGCCGCATCGCCGGGGTTGGCCCGCCGTCATCGGGCGGCCCCGGCCCCGCCGGCGGCGTCGTCGCGCATAGTTTCTTGTCGATCGCGTAGGGAGGGCATGATGAGGCAGTGGCTGAGCTCGTTGTCCGTCGCGCAGATGACCGGGATCTGCCGGAGCTCGTCCGGTCACTCGGCCAGGAACACTACTTCACGGATCGCGTCGCCGCCCAGCGGGACGGCAGAGGCGTCCTGGTCGCGGCGTTCCTCGGCCATGTCGCGGTGGGAGACGTCTACGTCCGGCTGGAGGCGGCCGACGAGGAGGAGGTGCGCAGGCGACTGCCGGGGGTGCCGCTGCTGCAACACGTGGAGGTGCACCGGGCGCACCGCAGGCGGGGCATCGCCACCCGGCTGATCCAGTACGCGGAACAGGTCGTCCGCGAGCACGGCCGCGACCGGGTGGCCCTGGGCGTCGATCCGGAGAACATCGTCGCCGTCCGGCTCTACCGCAAGCTCGAATTCCGGGACTGGGGACACGGCGAGGTGCTGACCACCCGGGAGGAGCATCGCCCGGACGGGACCCGGCACCCGCTGCCGGAGCACTGCCACATCTTCGTCAAGGTGTTCTCCCGGGTCGCGGCCGAGGAGGCGTGGTGAGGGTGCCGTCGACCGTCCATTGTGCTGCTTGCCCGACCATTGTGCCGCTCGCCCGCCGCGCCGCTAGCGAAGCACCCGAGGTTTCGGCGGCGCCCGTTCGATCGAATGCCAGGACACCGGCACCACATGCTGCGGGAAGCCCTGCAACACGTCGGCCTGGAAGACGCAGGCGAACTCCCGGAAATCCCGGCAGTACCGCAGGAAATCCGGATCCTGGACGAGCCGGACGCCGGACCAGCTCCCGAACCCGTACGCCCCGGCTATCACGACGGCCGTCCGGCTCGGGTTGAAGGGGCTCGCCACCCGGATCAGGATGCCGTAGTCCCGGGTCACCTCGCCGCTCTCGCGGCGCTGTGGCACGAATCGCTCCCCGCTGCCGGTGTCCCGCACGATGACGCCGTCCGCCGGGTCGTGCCCGAATTCGAAGCCGGATGCGATGTCGGCCATCAGCCGCTGCGACACCTCGTTGCTGTCGCCGCCGCCCAGGATGATCAGGTTGTTGCGGAGTTGCTGGTCGGCGAGCTTGTTGGCGAACGTCACCTGGTACCTGACCTTCAGGTCGGTGAAATGAGCCGCCAGCTCCTGGAAAGCCCGGGCGTCACCGACCCCGACCAGGCCGGCCGGCTCCAGTTCCGAGCTGAAATGACCGAGCACGAACAGGCCGCCATCCTTGACGACCGGGGCCCAGAACCGCCGAGCCTGACGTGTCCTGACGAGACGGAAGAGGCTGCGGACCGAAAAGCCGATCCCGAACGCTATGGCGGTCGCGGCTAGGTTGATCGCCAGGTCACGGAGGTCGCCCATCGCACCCCCCGCCAGGCATCCATACCGGTAAGCCTAGGCGAACCCGGCACGCCGCGACATGGTTGATCGCCGTGCCGGTGACCCGCACCGCGGTCAGCTTGGGTGCCGCCCGATCCGGGCGAGCAGCGCGTCGGCCACCCGGACCCGCCCGGCACCGTCCACTATGGCCCGGCCACGGGCGGCGATGTCCGCCCGGCGTCGCGGGTCGCGCAGCACCGCGCGCAGCGCCCGTACCGCCGCGTCGGCGGCGACCCCGCCGTCGCGCAGCTCCGCCACCCCGCCGAGGCCGACGGCCACGTCGCGGGCCACCGTGCGGTCGTAGCCGAGCCGCTGGTTGGGCGCCACCCAGACCAGCGCCGGGCACACCCCCAGGCAGAGCAGCTCCCAGGTCGACGTGCCGGCGGCGCTGATCGCGAGGTCCGCGCCGGCCAGCAACGTCGGCAGCTCCAGGGTCGGCGGTACGACGTCGAACCGCTGGCCCGCGCCGGGGCGCACCGCGGCCGCCTGGCCGGCCAGCCCGGAATTGGCCGTGACCACGGTGACCCGGGCCGGCACCCCGGTCGCGGCCAGCAACTCCAGCAGCACCGGAGCGGCCCCGGCCGGGTCGGTGCCACCGAAGAACGCCACCACCCGGGGCGCCTCCGGCCCGGCCGCCTCCGGCCCGGCCGCCTCCGGCCCGGCCGGCCGCAGCCGCCGGACCGAGTCGCGCAACAGCAGATACTCCAGTCCGGCCAGCCGCACCGCGCCGGCCGCAACGGCGACCTCGGCGACCTCGGCGTCGAGGTTCTGGTCGAGGTACAGGTCGGCGCGCTGCCCGCGTGGGTCACCGTCCACGATGGCCAGCACGACGAACCCGCCGTCGCGAAGCGCGCCCGCGCACCCGGGATCGAGCCGGTACGAGTCCACGACGACCGCGTCCAACCGCAGCCGGCGGGCCGCGGCCACCAGCTCCGCCGGGGTACCGGGACCCGGGTGCCGGGTGATGCCCAGCCGCCGTACCTCCCCGGCGGCCCATGGCACGGTCGCCACCTCGCCGAGCAGCTCCACCCGGCAGCCCCGCCCGAGCAGCTCCTCGGCCAGCGCCAGGCACCGCAGCAGGTGCCCGACCCCCGTCGCCGGGTCGGCGTCGCAGCGCAGCCCGACGGCGCTACCGGCCGCGTCGGCCGGACCGTTGTGCCGGGTCACCCGTCGGCCAGTCCCCGCTGCCGGATATCGCTGTTCAGGGCGCGTACCCCCGGGTTGTCGAGCAGCCAGGCGGCGACGGTGCCCGCCGGCACCACCCGGTCACCGAAGTGGCCGACGACCTGCTCCACCACCTTCCAGTCCTCCTGGGTGTCCAGGGTCACCCGCAGCGCCGAGCGGTCCGGTGGCAGGGTC
>DASVVF010000250.1:0-6177 GCA_036386695.1 Catenuloplanes sp.
AGATCGACCGGTGGGGCAGTGTCGCCTCGGTCGACGTGGAGGACATCCCGGAGCACGTGGTCGCGTTCGCCAACGAGGTGCAGAACTTCCCGCGGCACCTGGGCATCCACTCCGGCGGCATGGTCATGTGCGACCGGCCGGTCATCGAGGTGTGCCCGGTGGAGTGGGCCACGATGCCCGGCCGCACCGTGCTGCAGTGGGACAAGGACGACTGCGCCACCGTCGGGTTGGTCAAGTTCGACCTGCTCGGCCTGGGCATGCTGTCCGCCCTGCACTACGCGCACGACATGATCGAGTCAGAATTGGACATCAGCGCGATGTCGCTGACCGACCCCGAGGTCTACGCGATGCTGTGCCGGGCCGACTCGGTGGGGGTGTTCCAGGTGGAGAGCCGGGCGCAGATGGCCACCCTGCCCCGGCTCAAACCGAACTGCTTCTACGACCTGGTGGTGGAGGTGGCGCTGATCCGGCCCGGGCCGATCCAGGGCGGCTCGGTGCACCCGTTCATCCGGCGCAAGAACGGTCAGGAGAAGGTCGAGTACCCGCATCCGCTGATGCGTAACGCGCTGGAGAAGACCCTCGGCGTGCCGCTGTTCCAGGAACAGCTGATGCAGCTGGCCATCGACGTGGCGGGCTTCAACCCGGCCGAGGCCGACCAGCTGCGCCGGGCGATGGGCTCGAAGCGCTCCGCCGAGCGGATGAACGACATCAGGAACCGGCTCTACGCCGGGATGGCCGCCCGCGGCATCACCGGCGAGCTGGCCGACGACATCTTCCTCAAGCTGTCGTCGTTCGCCAACTACGGCTTTCCGGAGAGCCACGCGATGAGCTTCGCGTACCTGGTCTACGCCAGCTCGTGGCTCAAGCGCTACCACCCGGCGGCGTTCTGCGCGGCGCTGCTCAACGCCCAGCCGATGGGGTTCTACTCGCCGCAGTCGCTGGTCGACGACGCGCGCCGGCACGGCGTCGAGGTGCGCCGGCCGGACATCAACCTCAGCGACGCCAAGGCGACCCTGGAGTCGACGCCGCGGACCCGGTGGGGCAGCGCGCCGGGGGAGCCGCCGCACGCCTGGGGCCTGGACGGGCCGGCGGTGCGGATGGGGCTGTCCAGCGTGCGTACGCTCGGCGACGAGCTGGCCGAGCGGATCGAGGCGGAACGGCGCGGCGGCGGGCCGTACCGGGACATGGCGGACCTGGCCCGGCGGGTGGGTCTGGCGACCGCGCACCTGGAGGCGCTGGCGACCGCCGATGCCTTCGCCGGGTTCGGGCTGAGCCGGCGGGAGGCGCTGTGGGGGGCCGGCGCCGCCGCGCAGGACCAGGCGGATCGGCTGCCGGGCACGGTCACCGGCATCGAGGCGCCCGTCCTGCCCGGCATGTCCGAAGTGGAGCATCTGGTCGCTGACGTCTGGGCGACCGGCCTGTCACCGGACAGCCATCCGGTGCGGTTCCTGCGCGAGCGGCTCACCGCGGCCGGTGCGGTGCCGATCGCCCGACTCGGCCGGGTGGAGGCCGGCCGGCGGATCCGCGTCGGCGGGATCGTCACCCACCGGCAACGGCCGGCGACCGCCGGCGGGGTCACCTTCGTCAACCTTGAGGACGAGACCGGCATGCTCAACGTCACCTGCTCGCCAGGACTCTGGCAGCGTTACCGCCAGGTGGCGCGGACCAGCGCGGCGTTGCTGGTGCGCGGGCGGCTGCAGAAGAGCGAAGGGGTGCTCAACCTGGTCGCCGACCGGCTCGACGCCCTCACCCCACCGGTCAGCCCGGCGTCGCGGGACTTCCGCTGAGCCGCCGGTCAATCCGCGGCCCCGGCGACCCGAGGTGCGGCTCGGCCCATCAACCAACCGAGGAACCGTGCCGCGACCCGACGGTCCATCCGCCGAATTCCGCCGGGTCGTCGCCGCCGCGTCGTACGGTGGGCCGATGATCGATCGACTGGCGTGGGTGACGGCGGCCGCGGCCCGCGGATACGACGAGGACGAGCCGGTGGCGCTGCCGGCGCTGCGCGCCGCCGGCCTCGACGTCGACCTCGTGGACTGGCACGACGACGACGTCGACTGGCGCTCCTACGACCGTGCGGTCATCCGTTCCACGTGGGATTACACCCAGCGGCCCGCCGAGTTCTCGGCCTGGCTGGACGTGGTGGGCGCGGCCGTCGATCTGCGCAACAGTGTCGACATGGTGCGGTGGAGCCTCGACAAGCGCTACCTCGCCGACCTGCGGACCGCCGGTGTCCCGGTCGTCCCCACCTGGTTCGTCGAGCCGGGACAGGACCCCACCTTCCCGGCGGGTGCGTTCGTCGTCAAGCCGGCGGTGGGGGCGGGCGGTCGGGGAGTGGCGAGCTACGCCCGGCATCAGCACGAGCGGGCCCGGGCGCACGTGACGCGCCTGCACGCGCGGGGGGTCGCGGTGCTGGTCCAGCCGGTGCTGGCGTCGGTGGCCGAGGCCGGGGAATGGCCGCTGATCTTCTTCGGCGGGCACTACAGCCACGCCGCGTGCAAGCGGGTCACCCTCGCCGCGGAAGGCACGGTCGACGAGTTGTTCGTGGCCGAGAGCGCCGTGGCCCATGTCGCCGACGACGAGCAACTCGCGGTGGCCCGGGCGGCCATGGACGTGGTCCGCGCCCGGTTCGGGACCCCGACGTACGCCCGCGTCGATGTGGTGCGCGACGACGACGGCCGGTACCGGGTACTGGAAGTGGAACTCGTCGAGCCGTCCCTGTTCCTCCCGCACGCCGGTACCGCCGCCGTGCGGCGCCTGGTCGAGGTACTCGCGGCGTAGGGGGCGACCCGGCCCCATCCCCTCTGGCTCCACCCACACTTCGAAGGGATGACTGTCCGAGGAAGCTGAGACAACAAGCCGGAACTCCATCCGGACATCATGCCGCGCGGGTCGCCGCCGACCTCGTCCTCAGCGTGGAGACGGTGAAGACGCACGTCGGCACCCTGCTGGCCAAGCTCGGTAGCCGGGATCGCACTCAGGCCGTCAGCGCGCATACGAGTCCCGACTGGTCACGCCGGCCGGGTGAGCGGGGCGGGTGGCGACATCGGCGAACCAGGTAACCGGTCAGGCGGGGCCCGGCAGGGTCAGGGCCTCGCTGTTGGACGGGATGCCGTGCGGGAAGGCGAACGGCAGTCCGGCTGCGACGGCGGGGTGCGCGCAGTCCATCAACTGGAAGTGGACGTGTGGCTCGCTCGAGTTGCCTGAGTTGCCGCACCTGCCGATGTCCTGACCCCGGCTGACCCGGTCGCCGACGGCAACCGACACCGAGCCACGCTGCAGGTGCGCCAGCACTGCGTACACCCCGCCGCCAAGATCCAGGACGAGGTGGTTGCCGAGCAGGAACCGCGAGCCTGCGAGCTCCCGCACCATGCCCTCGACCATGAGGTAGAAGTACGCCGGCCAGGACGACCGGCTGCGGTGGTCGCGGTCACGGTCGCGAACCCGGACCACCGTGCCGTCGGCGGGGGCGTACAGCGGACGGCCGAACCCGGGAAAGTCGGTGGGTGGCCGGAAACCCGCTCCGGAGCCGAACGCGGGCCGGCTGCCCGGGTCCGGCTCGTACACCAGGTCGATGGCGAATGTCTGGCCGTGGCCGTGCGTGCCGTGGCTGGGCCGTTTCGTAGCCGGGCTGTTGAGCGCTATCCATCGACCGCGCACCGGCGGGGTCACCGTGGTGGGCGTGATCGCCGGGGCGCCCGGTAGATATGCCGCCCCCATGGCGAGCACCAGCAGTGTGAAGCCGATGAGGGTGAGAACGACGACGACGACCGGCGGCGGGTCGCCGAGTACCCCGAGGAGCCATCCGACGATGATGAGGACCGGCCCGACCAGTGCTCCCACTCCCCGCAGACGCGCTGCGCTCCGGTACCAGCCCGGCACGTTCACCATGCTGTCATGATCGCAGCTGGCTGCCTTGTCCGCCCGGCGCGGTGCGGGTGAGGTGCCCGCCCGGGGCGGCGATCCGGAGGCAGGTGACGCGGGTCACATGAATGCACCGCAATCGATCGTCCGGCCGGGGAGTGTCAGTGGAGTATCCCTACTGACACCGGAGAACTCCCATGCGTCGATTCCTGTCCCTCGCCGTCGTCGCCGCCGCGACCCTCACGCCGATGATGGCCCTGTCCAGCCCCGCGATGGCGGCCCCCGGACCGGTGGACGCGTACGCCCACAAGGTCTTCCTCAGTGGCAGCCCATGGTCACCCAGCGAGGACCTGACCGTCAGCGTGCACAACGGCGGCACCGCCGCGGACAGCGGACGCTTCATGCTCCACCTGCCGCACACCATCAAGCTGGAGCCGACGCCGCAGTGCAGCCCGACTGACGGGATGGAGTCCACCTGGTCCTGCGGGGGCGCGGTGATCCCGGCCGGCGGCTCCCGCAAGTACTCGCTCAAAATCACCTCGGCCATCGCCCAACCGGCGTTCGCGATCGTCGCCGAAGGATGGGTCCAGGGCTGGTCCGGTGCCGGTGCGGCCGGCGGGCGCCATAACTTCACCATCGCGTGGCCGGACCGGTTGCCGGTCAAGCTGACCGCCACCGCCGGCCCGGTCACCGACGGCGCTGTCGATGTCGCCGTCCGCGTCACCAATGCCGGGACGTTCACCCTCGGCGCGTACTCGCTCAACGTCCGGACGCCGGCCGGGGTCAGTGTCGTATCCCCCGGGTGCAGTGACAGCAGCCGGATGAACGGGATGGGTTGCGAGTTGTACCGCGCGCGGCAGGTCAAAGCTGGCGCGACCGACGCGTTCACGGTGCGGCTCAAGGTGACGAAGGCCCCGGCCACCGTGACGTTGTTCCTGGCGCCGACGAACCGGTACACCAACAAGGACACCACGGTCAGCCTCACGCTGAAGGGCGCCGCCGCCAAGCCCACGGCCACCCCCAAGGCCACTCCCACCGCCACCCCCACCGCCGCGCCGGCCGCTGCGAACGGCGCCGGCGGCGGCACCGCGGGGACCCTGCCGGTGACCGGCGCCGGGACTCCGCTGATTGTGGGATCCGGGGTCGCCCTGGTGGCCGTGGGCGCCGGCCTGCTGCTGGTGCAACGTCGGCGCCGCGCCCTGGCCGGCTGACCCGCCGCGCCCGGTGTCCGCACCCACGGTCGAGGGGGACCGGTCGTGCGGGCACCGGTTCGGCCGCACCACCGGGTGACAGGCTGAGGTGTCGCGCGAGTGTTCCACAGCGCGGCCGCGAGTGTTCTACAGTGCAGCGGTGTCCACTGGGGACATATCCTGGCACCGATCCACGACCTCACCGGAGGTTCAGATGAAACGTTGGTTCGTAACCATGGGACTCGCCGTCGCCGTCGCCGCCGTCGCCCTGGCCCCGGCGGCCGCGCAGGCCGCCGCCCCGGCCAGCCACCGGGTGCAGCTCACCGTCGTCCAGCAGAACGGCGACAGCACGTCGGTCGTCCTCGACTGCGACACCGACGGCGGCACCCACCCGCTGCCCAAGGAGGCCTGCGAGTTGCTGGCCTCGGTGGGCGGCGACATCGCCGCGATCCCACCCGGCAACGGCGCCTGCCAGACGATCGTCCTGCCCGTCACGGCCGTCGCCGAGGGGGTCTGGGGGGACCGGAAGGTGCGCTACCAGCGGACCTTCAGCAACTCCTGCGTCATGCGGCTGGCGACCGGGCCGGTGTTCCGGTTCTAGCGGCCGGAGCCACTCCGGGCGAGAAGTTTGAAACCCACTGGTAACGGCAATGTCCCTGATCCCCGCCGCCGCCGACGATGTCGGCGGCGGGGCCGAAAACCTGTCCGCCAGCCGGGTTGTATGTCCGGAAAGACCAGCTGTTGCCGTGCTGGCGGGCATCCCGGGCACGCCGGCCGTTAGGCTGCCCCGGTGGAGCACTCACCGACCCGTCTCGCCGGGCCAGCCGTGACCCCCCGCACCGCCGTGGTCTGGACCGTGCTGCGCCGCGAGCTCGACCGCCACGCCGGGCGCAGCCTCACCGTGCTCGACGTGGGCGGCGGGACCGGGGGTTTCGCCGTGCCGCTGGCCGAAGCCGGCCACCGGGTCACCGTCGTCGACGCGAGCCCGGACGCCCTGGCCGCCCTCGACCGCCGGGCCGCCGAGGCCGGCGTGGGTGACCGCGTCCGTGCGGTGCAGGGAGATGGTGACGCGCTCGCCGGGCTGGTCGAGGCGGGCAGCGCGGACCTGGTGCTCTGTCACTCG
>DASVVF010000251.1:0-3541 GCA_036386695.1 Catenuloplanes sp.
GTCCGCCGTCGCGGCGGCCTCCGCCTGTGGTGTTCCTGTCATCGGCACCCTTCCACCGCATGGGACGTTGCCTGCTATCCGCCACCGGCCGGAAAAAGGTTCACGGTCGTTGGGCGGAGCTACGTCCTCAGCCGGGGTACCGGATCAGAAAAGCGGGTGTCCCGGGCCGGCACTGGGCCGATCCGGGACACCCGAGGTGACGAGCTCAGAGGTTGGCGACGTCCGCCTGCTTGGCGCGGACCGCCTCGGCGGCCTCCTTCAGGCCGGCCAGCTCACTGTCGGTCAGCTCGGTCGGCACCACCCGCTTGACCCCGGTGGCGCCGATTTCCGCCTCGACGCCCAGGTACACCCCGGCGATGCCGTAGTCGCCGTCGACCCAGGCGCACACCGGCATGACCGCCCCGGAGTCCTCGGCGACCGCCCGCGCCATCCGGGCCGCCGCCGCCGACGGCGCGTAGTACGCCGAACCGGTCTTGAGCAGCGCGACCACCTCCGCGCCGCCGTTGCGGGTACGGGTGACCAACTCCTCGACCTTGTCGGCCGGGAGCAGGTCGGACAGCGGCTTGCCGTTGACCGTGCACCGCGACGGCACCGGCACCATCGTGTCGCCGTGCGAGCCCAGCGTCAGCGTCTTCACGTCGCCGACCGGCACCTTCAGCTCCTCGGCCACGAAGTGCGTGAAGCGGGCCGTGTCGAGCATGCCGGCCTGGCCCATCACCCGGTTCTTCGGGAACTGGGTGGCGAGCTGGGCCAGCGCCGTCATCTCGTCGAGCGGGTTCGACACCACGATGACGACGGCGTTCGGGGCGTACTTGGCGACGTTCTCCGCGACTTGGCGGACGATCTTGGCGTTGACCCCGAGCAGGTCCATCCGGCTCATCCCCGGCTTACGCGGCAGGCCGGCCGTGATCACCACGATGTCCGAACCCTCGATCGCCTCGTATCCCTCGCCGTTGGGCCCGGTGGTGGCACCCACGACGCGGGTCTCGAAGCCCTCGACCGGCCGCGACTGGTTGAGGTCCAGCGCCAGACCCTCGGGCTTGCCTTCCACGATGTCGGTGAGCACCACCGTCTCGAAGATGTCGTACTCGGCCAGGCGCTGCGCGGTTGTCGAGCCGTAGAAGCCGGCACCGACAACGGTGACCTTCTTACCCATGTCGTCTCACTTCCCATGCTGTTTTCCGGACCGTATCAGCCGCCGGCGCCGACGGCCGGCGAGGGCCGGCAAAGACCCCGGCCGCGGCCGGTCGCCGGATCGGTGACCGGCCGGTCGGATGCGGGCCCCCCGCCGGCACGCTCAACGGCAGTACCCGTTGACCGGGTTGGGCGTGCCGGTGGACAGGTACGCGTCGCTGATCCAACTGCGGTCGGTCAGCCGGTTCCACAGGTTGGTGGTGTAGCCGTACCGGCCGGTGTGCGTGGTCCCCCGGCGGGAGCACGCCACGGTCACCGTCGCACCGTCGGGCACCGTACCGAGCAGCCGGTGGCTGGAACCGGGGCCGGCCCGCCGGTTCAGGAGCCGGGCGCCGTCGGTGTCCACAACCCCCTGGGTGAAGCCGAGGCGGCCGTAGTTGTGCAGGTTGGTGTCGATGACGGCCCGGTACGAGCCGTGCATGGCCGTGCCATCGTACTGTCCGGCCGAGGCCATGATCACCCATTTGCCGAAGGCGTACCCGCTGATCGGCACGTACCCGCCGTTGCGCAGCAGGGAGAAGTGCACGTGCCGGCCGGTGCTGGCCCCGCCGCAGGAGACGTCGTTGCCGATCATGCCGAGGAACGTGCCGTCGTTGACCCGCTTGCCGCTGGCCCGGATGTTGCCGGCCAGGTGGTAGTAGTCGGTGGCGAACCCGCGGTCGTGGATCACCCGGATCCAGCCCTTGCCGCCCGGGCACATGGTGTACGCCAACCCGCCGCGCGCGGCCAGCACCCGGCCGTCGCCGCCGGCCAGGTCGATCGAACTGCGGGCCGCGCCGCTCATCGGATGCGGCCCACCGGTGTACCGCCACCGCTGGCCGACGGTGTACGGCAGGCGCATGCCGGTACGCCGGTCGATCGCCGGCGGCGGCGTCCGGCTGAACGCGACCGGCCGTCCCGACGCTCCCGGGACCGCCCCCGCGGCGCCCCCGGCGGTTCCGCCGGTGTCGATGCTGACCGGGTCGGCGCCGAGCAGGCGGCGCTCGGGCGCCGCCAGGATCGGCGCCTGGCGGCTGAGCGCCGCGAACGCGGGCTCGCCCTCCAGCGCCACCTGCCAGCCGCCGGCACCGTCCCGGCGCGCCACGTACAGCCAGCCCTGCGGATAGGCGCCGGCTGTCCGTGGCGCCGGACGCACCACCGAGCCGAAGCCCCACTGTGCCGTCCGCCGGCCGACGCTGACCCGCGCCGGCAGCAGGCTCACCGGCCCACCCGCGGCGTCCGGCCCGCCAGCGGCGTTGCTGCCGGCGGCGGGAGGCGGGCCGGCGGGATCTCCCGGCACGGTGGGACCGGGCGGGGGTCCGGCGTACGTCACGGCGGCGTCGGCCCGGGCGGCGACGGCCGCCACGAGGTCGGCGCCGGCCGACGCCATGGCCAGCCGGGGTGGTGCCTGTGGTCGGTGGGCGGCCGCAGCCGCGGCGGGCTGCGGAGCGACGAGGATGGACATCAGGATCGCGATAGGGATTCGCATACCCCCGAGCATGAACAAAAGGTACGAATCACCCGGGTTGCCGCGCCGGGGGACGGCCGCCCGCCCTGCCGGCGCACCGCGGTTCGGCGCTCAGCCGCGCTCGGCGCGCTCCACCACATTCGTCAGCAGCATGGCCCGGGTCATCGGACCGACGCCACCGGGCACCGGCACCAGCGCCCCGGCCACCTCGGCGACATCGGCTGCGACATCGCCGGTGTAGCGGCCCCTGCCGTCCGCGCCGACCACCCGGGTGATCCCGACATCCACCACCACCGCGCCCGGCTTGACCATGTCCGCGGTGAGCAGGCCGGGCACCCCGGCGGCGACGATCACCACGTCGGCCCGCCGGGTGTGGGCCGCCGTGTCGCGCGTACCGGTGTGGCACAGCGTCACCGTGGCGTTCTCGGAACGGCGGGTCAGCAGCAGCCCCAGCGGCCGGCCGACGGTGGTCCCCCGGCCGATCACCACCACCTCGGCGCCCCGCAGCGGAACCCCGTTGCGGCGCAGCAGGTCCACGATGCCGCGCGGCGTGCACGGCAGCGGGCCGGGGTAACCGAGGACCAGCCGCCCCAGATTGACCGGGTGCAGGCCGTCGGCGTCCTTGTCCGGGTCGATGCGCTCCAGCACCCGGGACGTGTCGAGCTGCGCCGGCAACGGCAGCTGGACGATGTAGCCATGGCAGGCCGGGTCCGCGTTGAGCTCGGCGACCACCGACTCGACCTGCTCCTGGGTGGCGTCGGCCGGCAGGTCGCGGCGGATCGAGGCGATGCCTACCTCGGCGCAGTCCCGGTGCTTGCCGTTGACGTAGGCCTGCGAGCCCGGGTCGTCGCCCACCAGGACCGTTCCGAGGCCGGGCACGATGCCCCGCTCGGTCAGGAC
>DASVVF010000252.1:0-1697 GCA_036386695.1 Catenuloplanes sp.
CACGGAGGTCCGATGGCCGAGTCCCCTCGCTCCGCTCCCCAGCCCGGCCAGGCCGGGCCCGGCCCGGCGCACTCGGACGGAGCACCGCCCGGCCCGACACCGCATGCCCCCGCACCGCATGCCCCCGCACCGCAGGGCGCCGGACCGCGGGGCGCCGGACCGCGGCCGGGCGTCGGCGCGTTGCCGGGTGCCTGGGCTCAGCCGACATTCGGACCCCGGCCCAGTCCG
Source organism: Catenuloplanes sp. (assembly GCA_036386695.1). Classification (GTDB taxonomy): domain Bacteria; phylum Actinomycetota; class Actinomycetes; order Mycobacteriales; family Micromonosporaceae; genus DASVVF01. The sequence goes on from DASVVF010000252.1 coordinate 229, forward strand.
CCCCCACCGTCCGCAGTGGACGGCCGGTGGCCCGGGCCGGGACCGCGCGCCGGTCGGGCGGTGCTCGGGGGTGCGCTGGCCGCGGGTACCGCCACCGCGGCCAGCGTGCCGCTCGACCGGCCCGGCGTGGGCTGGCTGATCCCGGCGGTGGTAGCGGCCGGCGGCGTGGTTGTCGTGGCCCGCAGCGCCGGCACCCGCTGGGACGGGACGCGGATCGCCTGGGGACTGGTCACCATTGCCCTGATCGGGTCCGGCGCGGTGCGGGCGGCCGGCTGGTTGTTCGTCCTGTGCCTGCTGACCGCCACCGTGACCGGGTCGCTGGCGGTGGCCGGGGGGCGCAGCGCACGCGGCCTGGCACTGGGGGCGGCGGCCTGGCCGGGGGCCGCGGCGCGGGCGGTCCCGTGGCTGGTCCGCGGCGCGATGGCACGGCGCACCGGAGGGCCGGCCGCCGTGCGGGTATTGCTGACGGCGGCCAGCACCGCGCTGCTGCTGGTTGTCTTCGGCGCGTTGTTCGCTTCCGCCGATCCGCAGTTCGCCCGGATCGTGGCGGCGGTGCTACCGGAGATCAGCGCCGAGGCGCTCAGTCGGTGGGTGACGCTGTTCGTCATCGGCGTTGTCGGGCTGGCGGGTGCCGCGTACCTGATCAGCGCCCCGCCGGACCTGACCGGGCTGGAGGGCCCGGGCATCCGACGGCTGGCCCGGCTGGAGTGGCTCCTGCCGGTGGGCGCGCTGGACCTGCTGTTCGGGCTGTTCGTGGCGGTGCAGTTCGCCGGCCTCTTCGGCGGCACCCGACATGTGCTGGCACCGGGCGGACCGAGCTTCGCCGAGTACGCCCGACGCGGCTTCTGGCAGCTGCTGATGGTCACCGTGCTGACGCTGGTCGTGCTGGCCGGTGTGGCCCGGTGGGCCCGCCGGGACGGTCGCACCGACCGGATCGTGCTGCGCGCCGCGCTGGGCACGTTGGCGATTCTGGCACTGGTGGTGGTGGGCACTGGTGGTGGTGGCCTCGGCGCTGCACCGGATGCACGTCTACGAGCAGGCGTACGGCTTCACCCGGCTCCGGTTAGTGATCTTCTCGTGTGAGCTGTGGCTGGGAGCGGTGTTCGCGCTGACCCTGGCCGCCGGGGTCCGGTTGCGCGGTGCGTGGCTGCCGCGGGCGGTGCTCGGCACGGCGGTCGCGACCCTGCTCGGCCTGGTCGTGCTGAACCCGGACCGGTTCATCGCCGAACGCAACGTCGACCGGTTCGCCGACACCTCCGCCATCGACCTGGACTACCTCGGCCGGCTGTCCGCCGATGCGGTGCCCGCCCTGTCCGGGCTCCCGGCCGAGTTGCGCGGTTGCGTTCTGGCGGACATCGCCGCCGGGCTGGCAGGGGAACCGGACGACTGGCGGGGTTGGAACGCCGCCCGGGCCGAGGCGCGCCGCCTGCTGCCGCAGTCGGCCGGTCACTGTCGCAGGCCTCCGGCCT
>DASVVF010000253.1:0-6946 GCA_036386695.1 Catenuloplanes sp.
GACCTCACCCGACAAGCCGGCCTCGCGGCCTGACCCAGCCGATCCCCGTCACCACACCAGAAACCCACCACGATCAACAAAACCTGACTCAACTTTCACGGCTCCCGCCGCTCAAGCCTTCTAGCCCCGCCGCTGCTCACCTGGGAGGAGAACCCCGATGGCCCGCCACCCCGCCCGCCTCGATGCCCGCCCCGTCGTGCACTACTACCCGGTGCTCGACCCGACCGCCGCCGTGGCGCCGCTCGCCCCGACCGACCTGGCCGCCTACCGGGAGCACGTCGCCGAGATCGCCCAACGGCGCGAGACCGACCGGATCCTCTACACCCGGTGGAAGCAACGCCGCGCCGAGATCGCCGCGCGGGACCGCCGCAACCGGCGCATCCTGCTCGCCATCGCCATCCCGCTGACCGTGGGCACGCTCGCCGCGCTGGTCACGGCCGGTTGGCTGCTCTGGCACGCCATGACCGGCATCAACACCCCGGCCCTCATCGCGCTGGTCCTTTTCGGGCTCGTCGCGCTCGGCGGTGCGGGACACCGCTGCGTCACGGTCGTGCAGCACTGGCACTGAAAGGACTCACGTCGATGACCACTCAGAACCACGTTTCGCCGGTCTCGCCGGACCCGGGCGCGGCCGAGACACCCGCCCCGGTGGTGTATCCGATGCCCGCACCCGATGACGACGCCCGGTTCACCTTCGGCCTGACGCTCGACATCGGGGAGGTGCTCGCCGAGCATGGTTACCCGCCGATCAAGTCCGGCGCGGACTACGTGCGTCTGCGGCAAGCCGTGTTCGGCTTCCTCTACGCCCCGGCCCCGCCCGGTCCGGCGGCATCGTCGCTGCCCAACACCCTCGCGGACCCGGGCACGCCCGCCCGTGGTGACGACAACGGGCAAGCGCTCTGATGGCGTCGGTGTTGGACGAGGCCAGCGCGAACGTGCGGCGCCGCCGTCGCCGCAAGCTGCGCCGCTGGTTGGAACGGCACCCGACGGCCCGCCTCGCGGCCCGGGGCGGCCGGTGGGCCTGGCGGCGCCGCCGGCACGTGGCCACCGCCGCCCGCTGGTCGGCCCGGGGCTTCCGCCCGCTCGACCCGTCCACCGTCGGGTGCGCCTACTGCGGCCGGCAGGTCCCGGCCGGGCAGGCGGAACAGCACATCGAGAAACACAACCGGGCCGCCGCCCGCAAGCTCAACCCCCCGCCCGCGACCCCGCCGCCCGTGCGGCGGCGGCCGTCGCCTGGACCGCGCCCGGCGGACACCCCGCCGCGCTCCACCCCTGGCACCACCTCATCAACTGGAAGGAATCCGTCTGTGGCAACGCAGGAAACCACCGCACTGGCCCGGGCCGCCCGCACGGTCGGCGAAATGGACCCCGCCACCGCGTGGGATCTCGACGCCGAGCTTGCCGGCATGGCCACCGCGATGCTGACCCTGGCCGAGAACGTCGGCCAGTGGATCGAGCGACTCGACACGCTGAAGGTCGACCCCCGGGTGACCGGACAGGCCGCGAACGCCATCGCCGAACTCGCGGAGACCTCCGGCACGTTCTCCCGCACCCGCAGGGTGTTCCGCACCCTGTACGCCGCGAACTTCGAGGCGGCCGAGACCAACGTGCGGCAGATCCGCCGCCAGGACTTCTGGGACCAGAAAGCCGCCTAACCACCCCTTGCTCACCCCTACCCGGGGCCGGTCGCCGTTCCGCTGGTGACCGGCCCCGGCCCATACCTCGCCCGTTCCGCCCTGTCCGGAAAGGACACCTGTGGTGAAGCGCAAGTCGCGTGACCTGTACGTCGGCATCTCGCCGAACAGCTCCCGGCACCCGGTGTGGCGCGCGATCGGCGAGGCCATCTACCGGTGGCGGTGGCAACTCACACCCCTGTTCGTCACCCTGCCCCTACCGATCATCGGCTGGGGACTCGCACTGATGTGGGCGCACCTCGCGCTCGGCTGGTTTATCGCCGTCTACGCGGTCGCGCTGTGCTGCGTCGTGGCGTGGCTGGTCATCGGCATGCACCGCCCCTACGACCGGATCTACACCAGCACGGTGACGCTGATCGTGTTCGCCTGGCTGACCTTGGTGGCCGTGCACCCCGGCGACGGCCGGCTCTACGGCTGGTGGGCGCTCGGCTGGCCCCTCGTGGCGCTCGGCTGGTGGTGCGGCCCGGCGCTGCGGTCGAACACCGCGCTCGACCGGATGCGCAAGCGGTGGGACTCCGTTGCCGACCTGGCCGGTATCGCCGGCTCGAAGCTGACCGGGGTCAAGGACACCGCCGTCGGGCGGGTCCTGTCGGTCGTGTTGCCCGGCAACCACACCGCCAAGGACGTCAACCGCGACCGCATCGAGTCCGGCTACTCCTACCGGCGCGGCTCCGTGACCGTCGTGCCGGACAAGGCCAACGCCCGCCGCGTCGACCTGCACGTGGTCGACCGCGACCCGTGGGAGTCCGGCCGCACCATCGCCCACCCCGCCATCGCCAACCTCCACGACATCGAGAACGCCACCGCCGACGACACCCCGACGATCGACCTGAACGGTACGGAGGCTGCCTGATGAAAACCCCCACCATCGACCGGCCCACCCTGTGGACCCCCGGCGCCCGCCGGATCGCCGACGGCGTGCCGCTCGGCGAACGCGCCGACCGGTCCCCGATGACCCTGCACCTGTGGACTCCCGAGCATGGCGCCCGGCATCTCCTCGGTGGAGGCGCGTCCGGCTCCGGCAAGACCAACCTTCTCAACGTGGTCACGTGCGGCCTGTCCGCGTGCGGTGACACGGTCATCTGGGCGATCGAGGTCGCCAAAGCCGGACAGGGCCAAGCCGCCTGGCTACCCTGCTTCGACTGGCTCGCCACCCGACTGGAAGAGGCCGTGGCCATGCTGGACGCGGCGGTGGCCATCATCGAAGCCCGATCCCGCATCCTCGCGGCGGCTGCCGCCCGCGGTAAGGGTGACGACAAGGTGATGCCGACACCGGATCTGCCGCTGCTGGTCATCATCATCGATGAGGCCGCCGCTCTGTTCGGCATCAAGACCGGCGACCCGAACAGGGTCGAGCTGGCCGCCCAGGCGACCGAACGGGCGCGGCAGGTCTCCCAGACCGGCCGGTCGGCCGGGGTGGAGCTGGTGGTCCTCACCCAGCGGCCGACCGTTGCGTCGCTCGGCGACGACGGTGACTTCCGTTCGCAGTTGCACCCGAACCTGTGCCTGCGGATGAACCGCCGCGCCGACGTCGGATTCGTGCTGCAAAACGTCGACCTCGACACCGTCGACACCACCCTGTTCAACGTGCCCGGCCTGCTCTACGTCCAAGACGGCCCAGACGTCGACCCGCTGCCCGTGCGCTCGTACGCGCTGTTCCAGCCGCCGATCGTCAACCGGCTCGCCCGCGCGCTCGCCCCGGGGCGGCCGGCGCTCGACCCGGTAGCCCGCGACGCGGCCGGGGAACCGTACGCGGCGCGGCCCGCCGACCCATTCCAGGCGGCGCCCGCCAAACGGCCGACAGCGGCCCGCACGGCAGCCACGGGCGGCACAGACGGCACGGAGGGCAGCACCACGACCGGGCGGCGCAAGGGCCGTGCCGCCGCCACGGAGGCGCTCGAAACGGCGCGTGCCGCCGCCGGCACCGACCTGCCCGACGTCCCGGCCATCCCCCTCGGTGACCTCACCCCGGACAGCGCCCCGGAGGTCGACGCGGACGACGCCCCGATCATCGAGGCCATCACCGCCGTACTGGCCAAGGCTGGGCCGAAGGGCATGACCGCCAAGGAGATCACCGCCGCTTCGGGCAAACCCCGCAGCAGCGTCCACCGGGCACTGCGGACGCTGGTCGACAACGGCGGCGCCCGCCGAACCGAGGTCGGCAACGGCTTCCGCTACCACCCCACCACCACCCCGGAAAGTAACGCCGCGTAGCTGTCTCACCCCGTCTCACCCTGTCTCAACCTGTCTCACGAGACGGCTCCTACGCGCGCCCGCGCGCCTGCACACGCGCGCCCGCGCGCATCGGAGCCTCTCACCCGCGCACGGGCGGACACGCGACACCCACCCGCCCGAACATCACGCAACGTCACCACGCGCGAGGCACGTCCCCGCGCACTTAACACCCTTCCGCTTCGCAAGGAGACCCTGTCGTGAACGAGACCACCATCACCGTGATCGGGAACCTGACCGACAACCCCGACCTTCGCTTCACCCCGTCCGGGGCGGCCGTGGCCAAATTCCGGATCGCCTCGACCCCGCGCTTCTTCGACAAGGCGTCCGGTGAGTGGCGCGACGGCGACCCGCTGTTCCTGTCCTGCAACCTGTGGCGCGACCCCGCCGAGAACGCCGCCGAGTCCCTCACCCGGGGTACGCGGGTCATCGTGACCGGCCGCCTGCGGCAACGCTCCTACGAGACCCGCGAGGGAGAAAAGCGCACCGTCCTGGAACTGGAGGTCGACGAGATCGGCCCGTCGCTGCGCTACGCCCGCACCAAGGTCATGCGGATGACCCGCACCACCGCCACCAACGGCGCCACCAACGGTGCCCGCACGGTGGGTGCGCCGCGCGGCGGCAGCGACGACGACCCGTTCTCCACGCCCGCCGGTGGTGGGTCGGGGTTCGACGACAAACCGCCGTTCTGACCGGTTCCCGCCGATGGGCGCCCACTGGATCGGCGCGAGCACGGTCCTCGGCTATCCCGTGCCGGTGACTGGCCCGTACCCGCACGTGTGCGGGCGGACAGTCCCGGCGCGGGACACCGTGACCGGCCGCCAACCGGTTCGCCTGCAACCCCGAGACTGCGCCGCCTGCACGGCCGAGAAAGGCGGCGCGGCGGCACCCCCTGTCCCGCTCACCTTGGAGCCGACCATGCCCGACCCCGCCTCGATGCTCGCCGCCGCCCTGGCGCTGGCCGCTGAGGGCTGCCCCGTGTTCTACCTCGGCCGTACCAAACGGCCGGTCGCCAACTGCCCCGACTGCCCGAAAGCCGAAATCGACCCGACCCATGACCCCGAGGCTTGCCCCTGCCTGACCTGCCACGGGTTCTACGCCGCCACCACCGACGCCGACCGCATCCTGGCCATGCACGCGATCGTGCGGCAGGGCATGCTCGCCATCCGCACCGGCCACGCCGCCGACCTGGCCGTGATCGACATCGACCCGCGCAACGGCGGGACCGTGCTGCGCGACCTGATGCCGCCCACCCGGGCGGTGCGGACCGGCTCCGGCGGCTGGCACCTGTACTACCGCCACCCCGGGATCACCCTGGCCGCCAAGCTGCGCGGTCACCCCGGCATCGACATCAAGGCCGACGGCGGCTACGTCGTCGCCCCGCCCTCGATCCACCCCGCCACCCGACAGCCATACCGGGCCGTCGGCGACCGACCGGTGGTCGAGATGCCCCCGCCGCTGCTCGACCTGGCCCAGCCGATTCCCGCGCCGCCGGCCCCGGCCGCCACCGTCACCCCGCTCGGCAACGGGCGGGGCATCTCAAATCCGGCCGCCCTGCTGGCCGCCAACCTCGACGCGGTAGCCCGCGCCAGTGAAGGCGACCGCCGCCACGCGCTCTACGGCGCCGCCCGGGGCGTGGCCCGCATGGTCGCCGCCGGAGCACTCACCGCCTCCGACGCGTACCGGGCGCTCTACGACGCCGGAGTGGCCGCGCAGCAAACCCACCGTGACATCCACGCCGCGATCGTCGGCGGATTCCGAGCTGAATACGTGTCCACGGAAGGAATCGCCGCATGACCGGACATCACAGTGCCTTGGGCGCGGCTCAGCCGAACAGCGGCTGCTGTCCGTCCGCTTCGACGCGCTCCTCGACCGGCTGGTCATCATCCGACGGCGGCCCCCAGCGCAGCGGAGGCGGCGGATCGCTCTCCGCCTTGACCAGGATTGCCGCGGCCAGGTCCATCATCTCGGTAATCGACCGTGCATGGATGACCAGGAATTCCGGCCGCACGTCTGACACGGCGAAGCCGCAGGAACTGCGTTCGACCAGCGGTTGCAGCCATTCCGCGTGTTCGCGGTCGACAGCCGCCAGAACCACCGGGCGGTCGGACCACGAGCGCTCGGCGTGGCTACGACAACTGGCGGCCGGTACGCATCCGGTCGCCGCGAGCGCGTACGTCAGCCCGGCAACTCCGAGGTCCAAGCCCCAGAGGCCGACGGAGTCGACGTCGCCGTGCTGTGCGAGCACTGCCATGTCGGCCTGGTCCTCGGGATCCTCGGACGGGAAGTCCGGATTGTGGCCCTCGATCACCTGGGCGAAGTGCTCGAACGACTCCTTACTGGTCGCCACGGCGTCTACGGCCTTCGCCGCGGCCTGCTCGCCGGTCACCACCCAGTCTGCTTCCGACAGCGGCACGTCGAAGATCGCCCACACGTCTCGGAAGTATCCGATGCCCTCTTCGTCGATGTCGTCCTCTGCCGGCATCCAGAACGTGGCGTCCTGCGGTAGAGCCGGATCAAGCTCGATGTCCGTACGGGGGATCAACCGTGTCTCCTCCCAGAAGGCGTCCACTGCAGTCAATCAACAACGGAGATGCCACTCAACCTCCGCCACGGAAGTGCACCGGAAGGAGGCGATGACGGCATGAAGGTGCTCGAACTGTTTGCCGGCATCGGCGGGCTGTCACTCGGCCTGCAACGGGCCGGAATGCGCATCGTCGGACACGTCGAAATCAACCCGTTCTGCCGCGCCGTCCTACACAAGCACTGGCCGGAGGTCCCTGCCCATGACGACGTCCACACTGCCGCCACCTGGTGGCGCTCACAACCCCGGCCGCACGTCGACATCGTCGCCGGAGGCTACCCCTGCCAGCCCGATTCCCTCGCCGGCCCCAAGCTCGGCCACGACGACCCCCGATGGCTCTGGCCCCAGATGGCCGACGTCATCGCCGACTTGCAACCCGCCTGGGTCATCGGCGAGAACGTCCTCGGCCACCGCACCCGAGGACTGCCTACCGTCC
>DASVVF010000254.1:0-1878 GCA_036386695.1 Catenuloplanes sp.
CAGCAGCGCGCGGTAGGCGTACCCCTGCGCCTCGGCGACCGCGATCGGCCCGGCGGCCGGGGTGCCGTCGCGGAAGACGATCGAGTCTCCCGAGTCCTTCCAGCAGTGGTGCACCAGGCCCGGCAGGTCGGTGCGGTACCGCAGATATCCCGCCGTGAGCCCGCCCGGCCCGAACATCCAGCCGACCGCGGCCCGGGCCGCCTGCTCCAGCTCCTTGGCCGGCAGGTCGTCGCCGGTCACCTCGTGGTGGGCGGCGAGCAGCATGAGGAACAGCGGCGTCGCGTCGACCGAACCGTAGTAGCGGCCGTACGGCACCTCGCCGGTCGTGGCGAGTTCCCCGCTGCGCAGCTCGTGGACGACCTTGCCGGGCTCCTCCACCCGGGCATCGTCGATCGTGCGGCCCTGGGTGGCGGCGAGCACCCGGAGCGTGCCGGCGGCCAGTTCCGGCCGGTGCGGCAGGGCGAACAGCGAGGTCAGCAGGCTGTCGCGGCCGAAGAGGGTGAGAAACCAGGGCGCGCCGGCGGCCGGCAGGACGGCACCCGGCACACCGGGTGCCGGCATCCGCAGGTCGTCCAGGTCGGCGAGGCCCTGGCGCACGCACCGGGCCAGGTCGTCGCGGGCCACCGCCGGCGCGCGCCCCGGGTCGGCCGGCTCATCCTCGAACGCGTCGACGCTCGTCGACGCCGACACCGTGATCTCCAGTGTCACCGACTCCAGCGGCGGCAACACCACTGTCCACCACGCACCGTCCGGGCTGAGCCGGGCGGGCGGTTCGACGCGGACCGTGGTCGTGCGGGCGAACCCCCGCCGGGCGTACGAGTACACCAGCCGGTCGTCGACCACCTCGGCGCGGCGGACCGCGTCGGACTTGTCGAAGGTGCCCGCCGAGCGCAACTCGAACTGGTCGGCGAAGTCGGCCGCCAACTCGTAGCCCACCCGGACGGTCTGGGCCATGGCGACCAGGCTGGTCAGCTCCAACGACTCGACCAGGCGCCCCGCGAGCACCCGGCGGCGCCGGACCACCAGGTACGGCGCGACGTCGTCACGGGCGGTCTCCGGGGCGCACACCACCGAACCGGGACCGCCGCGCAGCACGCGCAACGGCCGCCCGGGCACCCGCAGCACCAGGCGGGACAGATGACGACAGTCGTCGACGAACAGGCCATCCACAGTGGAGCCCGTCACGTCGGCGCCGGCGGTGGCGGTGAGCAGGCAGGTGGTGCCCGCCACCACCGAGTGCCCGCTCACGCCGCCCGGATGAGGTCAAGGGTCAACGCCGCGGTCCAGCTGAACCCGTCGGTGCCGTGGCCGGCCCCGGTCAGCGGGTCGAGATACTCCCGGAAGCCCGCCCTGCGCACCCGGTCCAGCAACCGGCGGCGCAGGTCCTCGGCGAGTGACGTCTCGCCGTGCAGGCGCAGCCCGTGCCAGAACAACCAGCTGGTGTTCACCCACCCCGGCCCGCGCCAGTAGCGACCCGGGTCGTGGTCGGGCGCGGTCAGGTCGTACGACGGCAGCGGGCACGCCTCGCGCAACCGGAACCGGTCACCCAGCGCCGTCTTGACCAGCTCGGCGGCCACCGGTAGGCCCGGCACGACGAGCGGCAGCAGACCCCCGACGGAGTACGACCGGATGAGCGAACCGGTGTGCGCGTCGCGGGGAAAGAACATGCCGGCGACCGGGTCGTACAGCTGGGACACCAACGCGTCGGTGAGTCCCCCGGCCGCCGACAGGTGCGGCCGCGGGTCCTGACCGATTTCCGCGGCGATCGACGCGAGCGCGTGCTCGCCGGCGGCCAGCAACGCGTTGCACATCGGGTCCTCCACCGCGAACCCGTGCTCCCCAAGGGAATCGGCGTAGCCGGCGTCACGATAATCGCGC
>DASVVF010000255.1:0-7521 GCA_036386695.1 Catenuloplanes sp.
CGGCCCGTGAGACTTGACTCACCAGTTCGGCCCGGCCAGAACGGGACACCGATAGCATCCATGCAGTCGGGACAGCGCGGTCCTACGCACCCACGTGAGGAGCGCTCCGTGACCGACCACCTTGACGCCGAGGGCCCCGACGCCGCCCTGCGCGCCGACATCCGCCGCCTCGGCACCCTGCTCGGACAGACCCTGGCCCGTCAGGAGGGCCGCCCACTGCTCGACCTGGTCGAGGAGGTCCGGGCGCTGGTCCGTTCCGACGTCGGCGCCGCCGCCACCCGGCTCGCCGGGCTGGACGTCACCACCGGCACGAAGCTCGCCCGTGCCTTCTCCACGTACTTCCACCTGGCCAACATCACCGAGCAGGTGCACCGGGCCCGGGAGCTGCGCAAGCGGCGGGCCCGGCACGGCGGCTGGCTGGACCAGGCCGCCAAGCTGATCGCCGAACGGGGGGTGCCGGCCGACGAGATCGCCGCGGCGGCCCGCCGGCTGGCCGTGCGTCCGGTCTTCACCGCCCACCCCACCGAGGCGGCCCGGCGCTCGATCCTGTCGAAGCTGCGCACGGTGGCCGACGAGATCGACGCGGAGGCCGCCGCCGCCGTCCTGTACGGCGCCACCGACGCCGCGCCGACCACCCGACGGTTGGCCGAGCTGATCGACCTGCTGTGGCAGACCGACGAGCTGCGCCTGGACCGCCCGGACCCGACCGACGAGGCCCGCAACGCCGTCTACTACCTGCGCGACCTGTACGCCGACGCGGCCCCCCAGGTCCTCGACGACCTGGCCGACACGCTGCGCACGCTCGGGGTCGAGACGGCCCCGACGGCCCGCCCGCTGACCTTCGGCACCTGGATCGGCGGCGACCGCGACGGCAACCCGTTCGTCACGCCGGCCGTCACCCGCGACGTGCTGATCATCCAGCACGAGCACGGCATCCAGGCCACCGAGGCGGCGATGGACGAGCTGATCCGCGAGGTGTCGGTGTCGCGGCGGCTGCGCGGGGTCTCCCTGGACCTGTCCGCGAGCCTCGCCAAGGACCTCGACGCGCTGCCCGAGGTGGACCCCCGGTTCCGCCGCACCAACGCCGAGGAGCCGTACCGGCTCAAGGCCCGCTGCATCAAGGCCAAGCTGGCCAACACCCGCCGCCGGCTCAACCAGGGCACCGCGCACGTGCCCGGGCGCGACTACCGGGGCACCGGCGAGCTGGTCGCCGACCTGGAGATGATGCGCGCCTCACTGGCCCGCAACTCCGGGCAGCTCACCGCCGTCGGCCGGGTCGCCTCGACGATCCGCACGGTCTCGGCGTTCGGCCTGCACCTGGCGACCATGGACGTCCGCGAGCACGCCGAGGCCCACCACACCGTGCTGGCCCAGCTGTACGCCCGGGTCGGCGAGGTCCGCGACTACGCCACCCTGGGCCGCGCCGAGCGCACCAAGCTGCTGGCCGAGGAGCTCACCGGGCGGCGGCCGTTGTCCAGCATCGACACCCCGCTGACCGAGGCGGCCCGCAAGACCTTCGACGTGTTCGGCACCATCCGCGACGCGCAGGACCGGCTCGGCGCCGAGGTGGTCGAGTCGTACATCATCTCGATGACCCTGGGTGTCGACGACGTGCTGGCCGCCGCGGTGCTGGCCCGCGAGGCCGGGCTGATCGACGTGCACAGCGGGCGGGCCCGGATCGGCATCGTCCCGCTGCTGGAGACCCCCGCCGAGCTGGACGCCGGTGGCGAACTGCTCGACGAGATGCTGTCCCTGCCGGCGTACCGGGAGATCGTCCGGGCCCGCGGCGACGTGCAGGAGGTGATGCTCGGCTACTCGGACTCGAACAAGGAGGCCGGCATCACCGCCTCGCAATGGTCGATCCACAAGGCCCAGCGGGCGCTGCGCGACGTGGCCGCCCGGCACGGCGTGCGGCTGCGGCTGTTCCACGGCCGCGGCGGCACCGTCGGGCGCGGCGGCGGCCCCACCCACGAGGCGGTGCTGGCCCAGCCGTACGGCACCCTGGACGGGGCGATCAAGGTCACCGAGCAGGGTGAGGTGATCTCCGACAAGTACACCCTGCCGGCGCTGGCCCGGGAAAACCTGGAGCTGACCGTGGCGGCGGTGCTGCAGGCGACGCTGCTGCACACCGAGCCGCGGGTCGACGCCGAACGCCTGCGGCGCTGGGACGCCGCCATGGACGTCGCCTCGGACGCGGCGTTCACCGCGTACCGGTCGCTGGTCGACGACCCGGACCTGCCGGCGTACTTCTGGGCCTCGACGCCGACCGAGCTGCTCGGCGCGCTGAACATCGGCTCCCGGCCGGCGAAGCGGCCGAACGCCGACGCCGGCCTCGGCGGGCTGCGGGCGATCCCGTGGGTGTTCGGCTGGACCCAGTCCCGCCAGATCGTGCCCGGTTGGTTCGGCGTCGGCGCCGGGCTGGCCGCCGCCCGGCAGGCCGGGCTCGCCGAGGTCCTCGCGGAGATGTACGACGAATGGCACTTCTTCCGCACGTTCGTGTCGAACGTCGAGATGATGGTCGCCAAGACCGACCTGAGCATCGCCCGGCGGTACGTGGAAACCCTCGTGCCGGAGGAACTCCAGCCGATCTTCGGCAAGATCGAGCAGGAGTACGAACGCACGGTCGGCGAGATCCTGGCGATCACCGGTTCCGGCGGTCTGCTCGACGGCAACCCGGTGCTCTCGCGCACCCTGGGGGTGCGCGACACCTACCTGGAACCGCTGCACCACCTGCAGGTGGCGTTGCTGCGGCAGTACCGGGAATCCGGCGCGTCCGGTCGCTCGATGGCCACCGCCCCCGGCGGGCGGCGCGCCCCCGGCGACTCCACCGCCCTGGAACGCGCCCTGCTGACCACGGTCAACGGCATCGCCGCCGGGATGCGCAACACCGGCTGACCGGTCCCTGACCGCCGGGCAGGCGCCGCCGCACCGCTGCAACGTGCGGGCATCACGGCGACGCGCCGCCGTGATGCCCGGATGGCGGCCGTGAGCCGGTGTCCAGCGGGTGTCGGCTAGTTTGAGGCGTGGCGCACGACGAGGACCGGCCGGCTCGGGTCGAGGACATGCACGAGCTGGCATCGAACATGCCGTATGTGACCGTCGAGTACGGCAGCGGCGACAACCCCGTCTACCAGGTGGGCCGCAAGTCCTTCGTCTTCTTCCGCACCCCCCGGCCGGACGCGGTCGACCCCGGCACCGGGGAACGCTATGCGGACGTCATCGTCGTCTGGGTCGAATCGGAGACCGACAAGCAGGCTCTCGTCCGAGACGAGACGTCACCGTTCTTCACGACTGCCCACTTCGACGGCCATCCGTCGGTGTTGCTGCGGGCGAGCCGGATCGGCGAGCTGACGCGTAGGGAACTCGCTGAGCTGGTCCAGGACGCGTGGCTGTCCCGCGCATCGGCGCGGCGGGCAGACGCCTGGCTGAGGGCACACCCGCCGACGTGATCGGCCCCGGCCCACATCCTGTGAGCCCGCTCCGGCACTGTCAATCGACAACACCTGGAACTCTCGCCGCCGGTCTCGTCGCGGCGCGGCCGGCGAGCCGTGGGGGTGGTCGTGCGGCGATCAGGCATGATCTTGGCGTGCTAGCGGATGAGGACCTCGACACATCGACGCTGACCCAGCGGCAGCGGCAGATCCTCGCCGTGATCCAGCAGTGGGCGCTCAGGTACGGCTACTCGCCGTCCACCCGGGAGATCGCCGACGCGGTCGGCCTCGCCTCCCCGTCGTCCGTCGGGCGGCACCTGCGCACCCTGGAAGATCGTGGGTTTGTGCGCCGCGGCCGGTCGACCCGCCCGGTCGACGTGCGCATGTTCCTGCGGCCGGCCGAACGGGAGCGTACCGATGGGGCGACCGTCGGCGTGCCGCTGCTCGGCGACATCGCGGCCGGCAGTCCGATCCTGGCCGAACAGAGCTCCGACGAGGTGCTCTCGCTGCCGCGCGACCTGGTCGGGCGGGGCACCCTGTTCGGCCTGCGGGTCCGGGGCGATTCGATGATCGACGCGGCGATCTGTGACGGGGACATCGTCGTGGTGAAACAACAGCACGAGGCGTACAACGGAGACATTGTCGCCGCGATGATCGACGAGGAGGCGACGGTCAAGGTCTATCGGCGCCGGGCCGGCCGCGTCGTGCTCGAGGCGCGTAACCGGGCGTACGAGGACATCGACGGCGACCGTGCGGTCGTGCTCGGAAAAGTAGTCTCGGTCCTCCGCCGGACATAGCTCGAACGGGGACACGTCGGGCGCAGATGGCGGTGGCCAGGATCGCGTCCCAGAAGAGGCCCCATCTGAGCCATCCGCGGACGGATGTGCCTTCGACGGCCACAGTGATTCGACCGGCCTCGACGACCCGGTGCAGGACCTGCCGGTCGACGTGGCTGTCCGCTCTGATGAGGAACGGCACGTCGCGCTCGTCCGCCGGGCGTAGGTCGATCGCCATGGGGAGACGATCGCACACCCCTTGCCCGCACCTCGACGTGTGAGCATCGGCTGAGGCCATACCACGGGGCTGAGGCCATATCGCGGGTCGTTTCCGGTGTCCCGTCCCGTGCTCGTCAGCTCACCGGCTGCCGGGGCATGATGCGGACAACGGCGGTTCCGCCGACTCGGGTGACGATGCCCGTGGCGGTCGTGGCCGCGGTGGCCAGGACCAGGCAGGGGCGGCCGGCGACGTGTCCCTGTTCGACCTGGATGGTGGTGCGGCCGGTTGTGGCGTGGAGGTGGGCGGCGAGGCATCCGGTGCTGTTGGCGTTGACGGTGTCCTCGCCGACGCCGATGGCGGGGGCGAACATGCGCGCCACCGTCCTGTCGCGACGCGGGGATGTGGTGTGGACGAAGCAGCCGAGGTAGCCGTGGCGGCGGCACGCGGCGGCAAGCCGTCGGAGGTCCGGCCGCAGGGCGAACAGGGTCCGCGTGGATCTGACAGGTACGAGCAGTCGCGGTGTGCCCGGGGACGCGACGGTGGGCGCGTCGTCGGGGCTCACCGCGTCCGGTCCGATGCAGAGAGCGCCCAGGACGTCGTCGAGGCCGGTGGGATCGCCGTTCCGCAGCTCGATGGGGCCCTGGTCGAACCACACCTCGATGGCACCGTCGCGCTGGACGGCGGTGGTGTCGAAGGTGCGGCCACCGGTCCGTTGACGCCCGTGGTGTTCTGCCGCTCGGCTGCGGTGCAGGAGGAAGGCCTGGGCGGCGATCGTGCCGTGCCCGCAGTTGGTGAGCTCGCCCTGGGTGGTGCAGAACCGGACGGTGCCGGTGTCGGTGTCCACGAAGGCGGCGTGCGAGGTACCGGCTTCGCGGACCACCGCCCGGCGTGCGTGGTCGGTGAACCCGGGATTGTCGATGAGTACGGCGGTGGGGCTGCCTCCGTGGCCGCGTTGCGTGCAGGCGTCGACGATGGTGACCGGGCCGCGGTGGGCGGTGGTCACTCCGGCGTCCCGTTGTCGGCGAGCCTCTCTTCGCCGGCGATGGCGCCGGCCCATTCGTCGGACCAGCGGACGAGGGGGCGCAGGGCCCGGTAGGCGCCGTACCCGAGCGGGCTGAGCGCGTACGCGGCGTCGGGTCGCTGCTCGATGATGCGGGCCTCGAGCAGTTCGGTGAGCCGTTGCCGCAGCACGCTGGACGACATGTTGTCGCAGTGCTGCCGCAGGGCCCGGAAGCCGAGCGGGCCGGGTTGCAGCTCCCAGAGGATGCGCAGGCTCCATCGCCGGCCGAACAGGTCCAGCGCGGCCATCAGCGGGCGTCCGGTACTCGATCCGCGTACGGGCACTCCCGGCTTCGGCCCCGTCATCGCGCTCTCCTCCCTTCCCCCTCATGCTTCTGTTTCCGATACAGTACCGCCCTGGTGAGCGATTCTTTTTCCGAAGCATCCCGGGGGGTTGCGTGATGACCGGACAACGCCACACCATCCGTCCCACGGACGTTCCGGCCAAGCCGTGACCTCCCCACCTGGCGTCGACGAGCATGCCGCCGCCGTGCTGTTCGACGTCGACGGCGTGCTCGTCGACTCGTACGCCGCGTATCGCCGGATCTGGGATCGCTGGGCCCGGCATCGCGGCATCGACCCGGCGGTCGTCTGGCACCACACCCACGGCCGCCGACCGATCGACACCATCACCGTCGTCGCACCGGCGCTCGACGCCGAGGCGGAATACCGACTGGTACGTGGGTTCATGGCGGCTGAAGGTGACGCCTTCCCGGTGTACCCCCACGCCGCCGCAGTGCTGAGCGCCCTCCGGAACCGCCGGTGGGGCGTGGTCACCTCGGGTCGGGCCCCTACGGTGCTGCACCGGTTGAGAGCCGGCGGCCTGCCCGATCCGCCGATCCTGGTGGACAGCGCTCAGGTCACGGCCGGCAAACCCCACCCGGAGGGCTACCTCCGCGCGGCCGAGCTGCTGGGTGTCGCGCCGACGCGCTGCCTGGTCATCGAGGACGCTCCGGCCGGGATCGAGGCGGCTCGCGCCGCGGGGATGACCGTGGTCGCCCTCACCACCACCCATGCCGCGGCCGAGCTGACCGCCGCACACCACGTCACCGGGAGCCTCGGCGACGCCCAGCCGCTCATCGAGAAATGGCTCGCCGCGACCGCGCTGTGGGCGCGCGCCGAGGACCCGGTACGGCCGTGACCGCCCACTGTAGAGTGCGCGCATGATCTTGTTTAACCGGCTGCGTGCCGCTGTGACCCTGGCCCTGCCCGTGACGGCGGTCGTGACGGTTGGTGCGGTCCTCGCGACAACCACTGTCGCCGGAGCCGCGCCCGCCCTGCGGGACCTGGCGGTCGCAACGTCCGCGCTGCAGTTCCAGCCACCTGCGACTCTCCCGGATTCCGGCACCGCCACCATCACCGTCACCAACGTCGGCACCACCAGGCCAGCTGCCGCCAGCATCGAGCTGAACACAGTGTCCCGATTGCGTCGGGTCACCGCGGACGGACTGACCTGCCGCGTGGTCAACCTGCCCGGTGGAACAGACCTGGCCCGATGCGCCATCCCGCCGAGAAGGATTCCGACGCCGCGGCAGTCAGTCACCGTGGCTCTCACCGTCGAAATCAACTCACCGCCCGGAAACTGTTCCTGCGTACCGTTCACCGTCCGGCTGCTCGTCGCCGGCGACAGCAACCCGTCCGACAACGTAGCCATCGCACCCATCGTCCGATAGCCACGACCGGGCGGCCTGTGGCCACGACCTCCTGCGTCGTGCCGTCGCGGCTGATTGTTCAGCCGCCCGGACACTTCGTGTCGCCGCCGCTGTGTTCCACGCACCGCTCGACCGCCGGGGCGTTCTCTCGATGCGCCTGCCGCACCTTGGCGGCACCGCGCTCGATCATCACCGCAGCGGGAAGGGGCGCCAGGAACGCGAGGACGAGGAGCCAGCCGGCCGCCCGGTGCCGCCCGCGGAGAACGGCTGCCAGGGCCAGCACCACCGGTGTGGCGAGCGCCAACGAGCCCGCCACCTGAAGGCCGCGGCCCGTCGAAGCCGGGTCCACGAACCACCCGGGCAGGCGGAGTACCCCGAACAGC
>DASVVF010000256.1:0-2319 GCA_036386695.1 Catenuloplanes sp.
CCCGGGGCGGGACAGGTCGCCGGGACGGGTCGCCGGGTCGGCCAGCAACCGGATGGTGTGCGCCCGGTCGGCCGCCGAGATGCCGGTGGCGACGCCCTCGCGGGCGTCGACGGTGACCGTGTACGCGGTCCCCCGCCGGTCCTGGTTGGTGTGGAACATCGGCGGCAGGTCGAGCCGGTCGCAGTCCTGCTCGGTCAGCGGCGCGCAGATGTAGCCGGAGGTGTACCGGACCATGAACGCGACCAGCTCCGGGGTGGCCTTCTCGGCCGCGAAGATCAGGTCCCCTTCGTTCTCGCGGTCCTCGTCGTCGACGACGATGACCGCCCGGCCGTCGGCCATCGCGGCGATCGCCTGCTCCACGGCGTCGAACCGGGTGGGACTCGGGTCGGCCGAATTCGTCATGGCAGTGCCTCCGGGTAGGTGCGGCCGCGCCCGGCGCGGGTGGGGAACGGGGCGGACGACGTCCGACCCCGCGTCGGACCGTTCGGTGCGGGCGGCGGTCATCGGGCCGCCAGCAGCTTCTCGACGTACTTCGCCAGCACGTCGACCTCAAGGTTTACCTGGTCACCGACCTGTTTGTGGCCGAGCACGGTCAGCTTCAGGGTGGTCGGGATCAGCCCCACCGTGAACCACCCGTCGGTGACCTCGACAACGGTCAGCGACACCCCGTCGACGGTGATCGAGCCCTTCTCCACCACGTAGCGGGTCAGCCCGCCCGGCAGCGAGAACCGCAGCAGCTCCCACTGCGGCGCCGGCTCGCGGGCCAGGATCCGGCCGGTGCCGTCGACGTGGCCCTGCACCAGGTGCCCGCCCAGGCGGCTGCCCAGCGTCGCGGCGCGTTCCAGGTTCACCGGGCTGCCGGGCACCAGGTCAGCCAGGGAGGAACGGTGCAGGGTCTCACCCATCACGTCGGCGGTGAACACCTCACCGGCCACGTCGACCACGGTC
Organism: Catenuloplanes sp.; assembly: GCA_036386695.1. Taxonomy (GTDB): domain Bacteria; phylum Actinomycetota; class Actinomycetes; order Mycobacteriales; family Micromonosporaceae; genus DASVVF01. Next base: position 949 of record DASVVF010000256.1, read on the forward strand.
AGGCAGACCCCGTTGACGGCGATCGAGTCGCCGTGACGGGCGTCCCCGGTGACGACCGGCCCGCGGATGGCCACCAGGGCGGCGTCGCCACCGCTGGGGGTGATCCGGACGACTTCCCCGAGTTCCTCGACGATGCCGGTGAACATGGCCTCAGCTCTCCTTCGCGCGTGGCAGTGCGGTGACCCGCAGATCCGGACCGACGCGGGTGGCGTCGACGATGGTCAGCTCGATGGCCTCGGCGAGGGTGCCGACCCCGGCGGCGGCCAGCGCCGGCGGGCCGGCGCCGAGCAGTTTCGGTGCCAGGTAGCCGACGACCCGGTCGACCAGCCCGGCGGCGAGGAACGCCCCGGCCAGGACGGGACCGCCCTCCAGCAGCGCGGCGCGTACCCCGCGGCCGTACAGGGCGACCAGCAACGCCCGCAGGTCGACCCGGCCGTCCCGGTCGGTGCCGACCTCCGCGGCGGTGGCCACCCAGGTGGCGGCGGCGCCGTCGCGGACCCGGGCCTGCCGCGGGGTCCGGCCGGTGCTGTCCACCACCACCCGCAGCGGCTGGCGGATGGCCAGGGTGCCGTCGCGCAGGTTACGGGCGGTCAGCCGGGGATCGTCGGCCAGCACGGTGCCCACCCCGGCGATGACCGCGTCCACGGTGCCGCGCAGGGCGTGCACGTCCATCCGGGCGGCTTCGGAGGTGATCCACATGCTGGTGCCGTCGGCCGCCGCGGAACGCCCGTCCAGGGTCGCGGCGTACTTCCAGATCAGGTACGGCCAGCCCCGGCGCTCGGCGGTCAACCAGGCGATGTTGCCGGCCTCCGCCTCGGCGGCCCGCACCCCGGTCTGCACGTCCACGCCGGCGGCCCGCAGCGTCGCCGCACCGCCCGCGGCGACCCGGTGCGGGTCGTGGACGGCGACCACCACCCGGGCCACTCCGGCGCGGATCAGCGCCTGGCTGCACGGGCCGGTCCGGCCGGTGTGGTTGCACGGTTCCAGGGTGACCACCGCCGTGCCGCCCCGGGCCCGCTCGCCGGCCTGGGCCAATGCCACGATCTCGGCGTGCGGCCCGCCGGCGTAGGCGTGGAAGCCCTCCCCGACGACGGCACCGGAGGCGTCCAGCAGCAAGCAGCCGACGACGGGGTTCGGGCTGGTGGTGCCCAGGCCCCGGGCGGCCAGCTCGATGGCACGGCGCATCGCCTCGTCCTCGGCGGGGCTGGCCACCATCGTCTCCTCCTGCTCACGCGGGTCACCGGCGCGCGGGCAGGGGCGGTCAGGGGCGGAACAGACATGCGGGTACGGCGCAGCCGCCCGCGCGGACCATGGCCGGGCGGGCGCCAGGGCACCGCCGGACAGGGTCCGTCCGTTCCGCGCGCTGTCTCC
>DASVVF010000257.1:0-1772 GCA_036386695.1 Catenuloplanes sp.
CATCCGGCCACGGGCGCTGCTCGCACCCCCCGGCTGGCCGGACTTCCTGAGCCGCGAGCGATTCGTCCACGCCGGACCCGTGCCCCTGGCGGGGCGTGCCTGGTCGGGCCGCGCACCGGTCACCCGGGTCGAGGTGAGCACCGACGGCGGGGGCTCCTGGTCGGAGGCCGCGCTCGCGCCGCCGGACGTCCAGCATCCCTTCGCCTGGCGCGCGTGGACGTTCCCCTGGGACGCCGCCCCCGGCACCGTCGAGCTGCTCGTGCGGGCGACCGACGAGCTGGGCAGCCAGCCCGTCGAGCAGGAGTGGAACCGCCAGGGCATGGCCAACAACCTCGTGCAGCGGGTGCCGGTCACCGTTCTCGACTAATGGGGCTTACCGAGCCTTCTGGTATCTGGCAGGTTCGGTGCCGGTAGCGGCCGGTGGGACAGCACTCTCGTCGACTGGAACGTTCGGATTCCTAGGCTCAGATCGTGCGCCCACCGGCCGTGGGGGGGCCTGACCGCTGATGGGATGACGTGCCCCGGGTTCTCCGGTGAGCACTTGACCATTAGTCCGCTGGCTGTCTCCCTCCGCGCTGCCGCCCGGCAGGTTCGATCATGGAGGCGCGGATGCTGTTCGTGGGTGATGACTGGGCCGAGGACCACCACGACATCGAGGTCCAGGACGAGGACGGGCGGCGGCTGGCCCGTGCCCGGCTGCCGGAGGGCATCGCCGGGCTGACCCGGCTGCACGAGTTGATCGCCGAGCATCTGACCGAGGAGGACGTTGACCCGGAGACCGGCTTCGTCGCCCAGAACGTCGTCGTCGGGATCGAGACCGACCGCGGCACCTGGGTCGCGGCGCTGGCCGCGGCCGGCTACCAGGTGTTCGCGATCAACCCGATGTCGGCCGCCCGGTATCGCGACCGGCACGGCACGTCGGGGGCGAAGTCCGACCGCGGGGATGCGCATGTGCTGGCCGAGATCGTGCGGCTCGATCGGGATCATCACCGCACCGTGGCCGGGGACAGCCCGGCCGCGGAGGGGCTGAAGCTGGTGGCCCGTTCGCATCAGGCGTTCATCTGGGACCGGACCCGGGATCTGCAGCGGCTGCGCGGGGCCCTGCGCGAGTTCTTCCCGGCCGCACTCGAGGCCTTTCCGGAGCTCACCGCGCCGGATGCGTTGGAGCTGCTCGAGCGGGCGCCGGATCCGGCGCGGGCGGCCCGGCTCTCGCGGTCGAAGATCACCGCCGCCCTGACCCGCGCCCACCGCCGCGACCCCGAGGCCAAGGCCGAGGCCATCCAGGCCGCGCTCCGCGCGCCGGCGCTACGTCAGGCGCCGGAGATCGAGGCCGCCTACGCGGTCATCGTGGCCAGCGCGGTTCGGCTGATCGCACAGCTCAACGACCAGATCGCCGAGCTGCAGGCGGTGGTGGCCGAGGGTTTTGGCCGGCACCCGGACGCTGAGATCCTCACCAGCCAACCGGGGCTGGGACCGGTCCTCGGCGCCCGGGTGCTCGCCGAGTTCGGCGACGACCCCGATCGCTACGCCGACGCCAAGGCCCGCAAGAACTACGCCGGCACCTCCCCGATCACTCGCGCCTCGGGAACCCGGCGGGTGGTGCTGGCCCGCTACGCCCGCAACAAACACCTCGCCGACGCCACCCACCAGTGGGCCTTCTGCGCACTCACCGCCTCACCCGGCGCCCGCGCCTACTACGACACCCTCCGCGCCCGCGGCGTCTCACACCACGCCGCCCTCCGCCAGTTGGCCAACCGCCTCGTCGGCATCCT
>DASVVF010000258.1:0-5303 GCA_036386695.1 Catenuloplanes sp.
CCGGATCATCTCCCAGCGGGTGGCACCGAGCGCCAGCGCGGCCTCCTTGTCGGCCCGGGGCACGGTGCTGAAGACCTCGCGGCCGATCGAGGTGATGATCGGGGTGATCATGATGGCCAGGATGATCCCGGCGGTCATGAAGTTCCGGCCGCTGCGCACCTCGCCGAAGAGGCTGCCCAGCACCGGGATGCCGCCGAAGACGTTGTGCAGGCCCTGGTACACCGGCACCAGCGCCGGGGCGACAACCAGCACGCCCCACAGGCCGAACACCACCGACGGTACGGCGGCCAGCAGGTCGATGACGGTGACCATGGCACTGCGCAACCGGCGCGGGGCGAACTCGGTCAGGAAGAGCGCGATGCCGATCGACGTCGGCACGGCGAAGATCAGGGCGATGAGGGACGAGACGACGGTGCCGTACATGAAGGCCAGCGCACCGAAGACCGGGCTGCCGGCGGCCGGGTTGGGGTCCCAGACGCGTTCGGTGATGAAGCGCGAACCCATCTCCATGAAGGCCGGCCAGGCCTCCCGCACCGTGGTGACCAGGATCAGTCCCAGGATGGCCAGGACGAGCAGGCCGGTGCCCAGCGTCCACCAGCTGAACGCCCGGTCGGCGAGCGCACCGCGTCCGCCCTGGGTCAGGGTGGGACCCGGCTGGGGCTTTTTCTCCATCAACGTCACTTTTGCTCCACTGGCTGGGGGTGCCCGTCCGGGGACGGGATCACGTCGATCCCGTCCCCGGAGGCAATGCGCAAGGTGATGCTGGTGATGATCAGCCCTGGATCTTCTCGACCTGGGCGAGGGCCTTGTCCTTCAGTGCCGCGGGCAGCGGCGCGAAGTCGACCTCCGGAGCCAGGGCCTGGCCGTCGGTGAGCAGGAACTTCAGGAAACCCTTGATGGCGGCGGCCTTGGCCGGGTCATCGTACTTCGTCTTGACCAGCATGAACGTCGGTGCGGTGATGGGGTAGGCGGTAGCCCCGGCCGCGTTCAGCGGGTTGTAGCTGAGGTCCTCCTTCACCTGCGCACCCTCCAGGCCGGCCGTGGTGCCCTCCAGCGACGCCGGGACGAACTGCCCGTCCTTGTTCTTGATGGCGGCGAACTTGAGCTTGCTGGCCTTGGCGTCGCTCAGGTCGACGTAACCGACGGCGCCGTTGGTCTGGGTGACGATCTGGGCGACACCGGTGTTCTTCTCGCCGCCCTGGGTGGTGGTCGGCCAGTTGACGGTGTCACCGCTGCCCAGCTTCCAGGCGGTCGGCGCCGCCGCCGCCAGGTACTTGGTGAAGTTGCTGGTGGTGCCCGAGCCGTCGGAGCGGTGCGCGACGGTGATCGGGGTGCTCGGCAGGGTCGCCCCCGGGTTGTCCGCCGCGACGGCCGGGTCGTTCCAGGTCTTGATCTCGGCCTGGAAGATCTTGGCCAGGGTGTCCGGGCTCAACTGGAGCTTGTCGACCCCCTGCAGGTTGTACGAGACGGTGATCGGAGCGGCCACCGTCGGCACGTAGAGGAAGGAGCCGGCGGCCAGGCCCTCGGTCTCCTTCACCAGACTGTCACTGCCGGCGAAGTCCACCAGGCCCTGGGCGAACTGCTTCTTGCCCGTACCGGAGCCGGTGGCGTTGTAGTTGATCGTGACCTTCGTCGCCTTCTCCTTGAAGGCCGAGATCACGTCCTGGTAATAGGCCTCGGGGAAGCTGGCACCGGAGGCCTTCAAGTCGCCGGAGAGGCTGGCGTAATCATTCGCCGCGGCGCTCTGGCCGCCCGTGGCGGGCGTGGCGTCCTTGTTGCCGCCACAGCCGGTGAGGGTGAGCGCGGCAAGCGCGACACCGGCGAGGACGCGCCGTGAAAGCACGTTGCGGTTCACCTGTTGGGTTGCCTCTCTATCGGGATGCGTCGGGCCTGCATCGACCTGACCCCCGGAACGCTAGGAGCGTCAGGTAGCCGGTGAGCCGGGCCCAAGTGAACCTGGGGTGAACAGGTCCCGATTCGCAGGTTGCCGTTGGCTGAGGGTCACTTAGACGCCCGATGAACGGTGAACCATTTGGCCGACTACGGGGGATAAAGGTGCTCAGAACCGACCGGTCGCGACGCTGCCGGTGACCAGATACGCCACCTGCCGCCCGACACTCACCGAGTGGTCGGCGAAGCGTTCGTAGAAGCGGCCTACCATCGCCACGTCGATCGCCGCCTGTGTCCCGAACGGCCAGTCCCCGGCGAGCAGCGCGAACAACTGCCGCTGCAGGTCGTCGGTCACGTCGTCGTCCAAGCCCAGTTGCAACGCCGCCACCGGGTCACGGGTGGCCAGCACCACCGAGGAACGCTCCGCCAGCACCGTGGCGACCTCGGCCAGGGCGGCCACCAGTCGACGCGCCGGCGCGGGCACCGCGCACCGGGGATGACGGTCCCCGGCCACCCGGGCGATGTGCCCGGCCAACGCGCCCATCCGCTCGATATCGGCGTTCATCCGCACCGCCGCCACCACCAGGCGCAGGTCCGAGGCGACCGGTTGCTGCCGGGCGAGCAGCACCGGGACCAGGGTGTCGATCTCGCGGTGCAGGGCGGTGATCACGGACCGCTGCGCCCCGGCGGCGCTGATCTGCCCGGCGTCGGCGTCGAGCAGCGCGGCGCTGGCGTGCCGGATCGCGACCACGACGGCGCGGCTGCCCCGGCTCAACAGCCCGGCCAGGCGCTGGAAGTCCTCCAGGTGCGCATCCCTGTGCATCGCGCGCCCCTCAGTGGTCGGCGACGTTGGCCTCCATTGTCCCGCCTCCGCGCAGGTCCGCAGCACGGGCCGCGCCGGCGTCGCCCGGTGCCGGTGGCGGGCGGGCCGGTCGGGCCCCGGAGGGCGGTCGTGGTCAGGGCGGGTCGTGGTCAGGGCGGTGAAGTGGTCAGGGCGGTCAACCGGTGTGCTGGTAACCCACGTCCGTCGAGAACCGGGTGAAGCCGAGCCGCTCGTAGAGGGCCACCGCCGTGCGGTTCGCCTCGTCGACGTACAACAGCACCTCGGTCAGGCCACGCCCGCGCAGGTGGCGCAGCCCGGCAACGGTCAACGCGGCGCCCAGCCCCCGGCCGTGCGCGGCCGGGTCCACACCGAGCACGTACACCTCGCCGATCGGCTCGCGCCGGCCGCCGCCCGCCCCCTCGGCGTGCACCTTCGTCCAGTGGAAGCCCAGCAACGACCCGGTTCCGTCGACCGCCAGCAGGAAGCCGGCCGGGTCGAACCACGGCTCGGACATCCGTACCCGTAGGTCGGCCCCGGTCCACCGGCCCTGTTCCGGGTGGGTGGCGAAGGCCCGCGAGTTGAGCCGCACCCACGCGGCGTCGTCGACCCCGGGGCGGAAGGCGCGCAGCGTCACCCCGGCCGGGACGGGAACTTCGGGCAGCGCGGCGGCCGACGGACGGCGCAGCTGCCACAGCACCCGGGCCCGGTGGAAGCCCAACGTCCGGGCCAGCGCGCGGGCTCCCGGATGGTCACCGTGCGCCCACACCCGTAAGCCGGTGCCGCCGGCAGCCGCACCGCCCGGGTGGGCAGCGGCCAGTGCCGCGACCGCCAGCGCCCGGCCCAACCCGTGGCGGCGGTGGGCGGGGTGCACGACCAACTCGGCGGCGGCCCCGGCGGCCTCGCCGGTCCGCCCGTCACCCCCGGCGGCGTGCCCGCCGTCCCCGGCGGTCGGCCCGTTGTCCGTGGCGGTCGGCCCGTTGTCCGTGGCGGCCCGTTCGAGGTGGGCATAGCCGGCGAGGCGTCCGTCGGCCCGGTGCGCCAGCAGGTGCACCGCGGCGGTCCCGCCGTGCCGGATACTGAGGATGACGTGTTCGCCCAGCGGGTCGCTGCCGTCGGCGTCGCCGGCCGCCCTGGCCAGGGCCAGCACGTCGGCCACCTCGGCGACGGTCAGCCGGGCGACCTGCCGCACCGCCGGGTTGAGCGCCGGAGCCGTACTCATGGGTGCACGCTATCCGGCCGGGCGAACGGACGCCGTGGTCGCGTGGGGGTCAGACCGTCAACGGCGAGGACTCGTGGTCGGGCAGCGTCCGGTTCGGCGGGACCACGAACTTGTAACCCACCTGCCGCACGGTGCCGATCATCGACTCGTACTCCGAGCCCAGCTTGGCCCGCAGCCGCCGCACGTGCACGTCCACCGTGCGGGTACCGCCGAAGTAGTCGTATCCCCAGACCTCGCGCAGCAGCTGGTCGCGGGTGAACACCCGGCCCGGATGCTGGGCCAGGAACTTCAACAGCTCGAACTCCTTGAACGTCAGGTCGAGCGGGCGTCCCTTCAGCTTGGCCGCGTAGGTGTCCGGGTCGATGTTGAGCTCGCCGGCCCGGATCGAACCGTTGGCACCTGCGGTGGCGTTGCTGAGCCGGCCGACCGCGAGCCGCAGGCGGGCCTCCACCTCGGCGGGCCCGGCGCTGGCCAGGATCACGTCGTCGACGCCCCAGTCGGCGTTGAGGGCGATCAGGCCCGCCTCGGTGACCACCGCGACCAGCGGCACACCCAGCCCGGTGGCGTGCAGCATCCGGCAGGTGGCGCGGGCCTCGGAGAGCTCGGTGCGCGCGTCGACAAGCACCGCGTCCGGACTGGGACCGGACACCAGGGTCCGGACGTCACGCGGTGCGGTGCGCACCGAGTGGGGCAGCAGATCGAGAGCGGGCAGCACGGCGGATGGTTCACCGGCACGTGCCGTCACCAGCAGCAGAATCTCCACACTCACCTCCGTCTTGGCGGCGCGCGAGCCGCGCGCTGGCCGGTGACAGCGCACCGTACGGTGGGCTGCCCCTTCAGTGGCGTCGATCCCGGCGTCGCTGACGGGCGGGTAAGGGTTCACCTTAGCCGATGGTCAACGGAAAGGCCCTGGTCACCCGGCGCAGTGATGAAGGCGACGGCGGCGCGGTAACCGAACAGCCACGCCGTTATCGCCCGTTCAGGCGACTGCTCCACGGGCCCTCGCCCGGTAACAGCGGGCGGCGGGGTGGGCGGGCCCGGACCGTTGTCTGGCACGATCAAAGCGTGCTCCCCTCGACGCCCTCCCCCAGTGGCCGCGACCCGTGGCCGGATGGCGCCCGCCCGGGTCAGCCCGCCGCCGCCCGCGGCGCCGCCGCCGCACCCGTCGCCCGCGGCGCTGCCGCCGCACCCGTCGCCGGCCGGGCCGCGCCCGCGGCCGGGTCGGAGTCGGCGGCCAGGGCGGAGTCGGCGGCCAGGGCGGATGCCGCCGACGGAGCGGCCTGGGCGGACGGGGCGGGGGAGGGTGCCGACGGGGCGGCGGACAGTGGGTCCGGGGACGGCGCGCCGCAGCGTCGGGCCAAGCGGGCCGTG
>DASVVF010000259.1:0-3924 GCA_036386695.1 Catenuloplanes sp.
GGCCGGCTTCCATGCCACGGGAAAGTGTTCGCCGCTGCCCCGGCGCCAACGTCGCCTCCACGTTCTCACCGCAGTACCGCACCCGCCGGTCGCGGTCCCGGCGGCGCGGCCACTGCCGTAGGCAGGCCAGCCGGTAGACGTAGCTCGGTTTCAGGCCGTACCGGGCCGAGATTTCCTCGACAGTCCACCATCGAGCGGTCACCGTCAGCTCCCGACGTCCGAGGGCACCACGTCGCGCGCTTACCCACCGCCGGGCATGAAATACCCCTTCCCCTGTCCCTGTTTCGCCCCCCGGCACCATGGCACGGCCGGGGGCGCACTTTGCCCGGTGCCGGCACGCGTGGACGCCACTCTGGTGGGTACGCGGGTGCGTACGACCGAGGAGGGAGCCGGGCGGTCCCTGCAGCGGAGGAAGGAGCACCATGCCGGACCCAGCGACGGCCACTGCCGCAGCGAAGGACGCCGCCAGGGGTCGGCTGCGGCTCCCAGCCCCGGGTACCGGCACGGCGACGGTGCCGCCCGGCCGCAGTACCGTGCACCTCGACGGTGCACCGGTGGGCCTGTGGTACGTGCCGCGTACCGAGGCCGAACGGCTGGTGATCCTCCTACACGGGGCCGGCGGCAGCGCGCAGGAGGCGTTGCGGCTCCTGCTGCCGTACGCCGACGGGCACCGGCTGATGCTGTTCGCCCCACAGTCGCTGCGGGCGACCTGGGACATGATCAGCGGAGGGTACGGGCCCGACGTCGCGCGGATCCAACACGGCGTGGACAGCATCCTGAGCATGCATCGCGTCACCATGCCGGCCCTGGCGATCGGCGGGTTCTCCGACGGGGCCTCGTACGCGATGTCGCTCGGCCTGATCAACGGTGACGTCTTCGACGCCGTGCTGGCGTTCTCGCCCGGCTTCGCCGCGCCCACCGGGCAGGCCGACAACCCGGCCTTCTTTCTCTCCCATGGCGTGGCGGACCGGGTGTTGCCGATCGACCGGTGCAGCCGCCGCCTGGTACCCGCGCTGCGACAGGCCGGCTACCGCGTCACCTACCACGAGTTCGACGGCGGCCACGAGGTACCGCAGGAGGTCGTCGCCGAGGCGTTGGGCTGGCTGTCGACGCTGTAGGACCGCCACCCGCGGCATGGCGTCTCGGGCGCGGGTCACGGGTCGGGTGAGAGGGCGGCGGCCAGCAGGTTGCGGACGGCCACCGTGAGGTCCGCCCGGCTCTGCGGGGTGCCCGGGCGGGGGGCGGACAGTGCGCCCGCGCCGACCAGCCGGTCGAAGAGCAGCCCGTCGACGGCGGCGACGAAATGCCGGCCGCGCCGCTCGGGGTCCGGGGAGCCGGCGGCGACGAGCAGGGCCCGGGCCTGGGCGCGGATGGCGACTCCGTACCCCAGGATGGCCCGCAGCTCGGGGTGGTGGGTGGCTTCCAGTAGGCAGGCGTACCGGGCCAGGGTGCGGGTGCGGCCGGTGGTCAGCCAGTCGTCGAGCAGGGCGGCGACGCTGGTGGCGAGGTTGTCGAGGTCGGGGGCCATGGCCAGCGCGGCGGTGGGCACGGCCCGGGTCGCCAGGTCCGCGGTGTCGAGGTCGGCGAGCCGGTGCACGACCGCTTCGACAAGGGCCTTGCGGGTACGCAGGTAGGCCGACGCCGTACCGGCCGGGAGTCCGGCGCGGGCGTCGACGGCGCGGTGGGTGAGTCCCCGCATACCGAGTTCGGCGATCAGGGAGATCGCCGCGTCGGTCAGGGCGGCGAAGCGCTCGGGTGAGGTGGTGACCACGATTCGGTAGTATGGTCTTCTACATCTGTAGAAGGAGGTTCACGTGCGGGCTGTCATCGTGGGTGGCGGAATCGGCGGGCTGTGCGCGGCCCGGGCCCTGCACCAGGGCGGGTGGGACGTGACCGTCCTGGAACGCGCCCCGCGGTTCAGCGAGGTCGGCGCGGGCATCACCTTGATGGCCAACGCCCTGGCCGGGTTGGACGCCCTGGGGCTCGGCGACGCCGTCCGGGCCCAGGGACGCGTCGACGCGCCCGGCGGCACCCGTACCCCCGACGGCCGGTGGTTGGCGCGCATCGACGCCGCCCTGCTGGAAAAGACCCTCGGCACGGCCGCACTCGGCATCCACCGGGCCACCCTGCACGGCATCCTGCGCGCGGCCCTGCCGGCGTCGGTCCTCGTCGCCGGGGCAGCGGTCTCCGACGTCACGCCGGGGTCCGTGGTCTCCACGGCCGGCACCTTCGCGGCGGACCTGATCGTCGGCGCCGACGGCATCGACAGTGTCGTCCGCCGGCGGTTGTGGCCGCTGACTCCCCCGCCGGCCTACGCCGGGACGACGGCCTGGCGCGGCGTCACCGACGAACCCTGGACCGGCGCACTCAACGTGGCGATCACCTGGGGTCGTGGAGCCGAATTCGGCATGGTGCCGCTCGGCGACGGGCGCGTCTACTGGTTCGGCGCCGTCAAGGCACCCGCTGGCGTCCGGGCCGCCGACGAGCGCGCGGCGGTCCGCGAACTCTTCGGCGCCTGGCACGACCCGGTCCCCGCGCTGATCGACGCCACGACCACCGTGCTGCACCACGACCTGCGGCACCTCGCGTCGCCACTGCCCACCTACGTCCGGGGAAACGTCGTACTGCTCGGCGACGCCGCCCACGCCATGACGCCGAATCTGGGTCAGGGCGGCGCCCAGGCGATCGAGGACGCGGTCGTGCTGGGCAACGCCTGCTCCGTCAGCCGCCCGCTGAGCGAAGCCCTGGCCGACTACGACGCCCGACGACGTCCCCGCTCCCAATCGGTCGCCGCCGCGTCGTACCGGATCGGGCGGTTCGGTCAGCAGCTCACCAATCCCGTCCTGGTCGCCGCGCGCAACGCCGCCATCCGCCTCACCCCGCCGCGCGTCGCGCTGCGCTCCATGGCCCGGTACGCCGACTGGCGCCCCTGACCCGGGCCACGCCGCCGCCCGCGCCGGTCCACCCGGCGCTCAGCCGAACCCGTCCCCGCTGACCGCCATCCGGACCAGTTCGGAGCGGGCCGACATGCCGAGCTTCGCGAAAACCTTGTGCAGGTGGTAGTCGACGGTGCGGGGGCTCAGGAACAGCTGGGCGGCGATCTCCCGGTTCGTTCCACCGGCCCCGACCAGCCGGGCGATCACCAACTCCTGGGGCGTGAGGTCGCCGACCGTGCTCGGGTCGCGCTTGCGGGCCGTCTCACCGGTGGCCTGCAGTTCCGCCCGGGCGAGTTCGGCCCACGGCACGGCGCCGAGGCGCTCGAACGCCTCGCAAGCCGCCCGCAGGTGGGTGCGGGCCTGGGTGCGCCGTCGGCGGCGGCGGAGCAACCCGCCCCACAGCAGTTCGGTACGGGCGGCGTCGAAGGGCCGCCCGCTGCCGGCGTGCAGGTGCACGGCCCGGGCGAAATGCGCGTCCGCGTCCTCGCCGTCGGTGAGCAGACCCTGGCAGCGGGCGGCCAGGGCCAACCCCCAGGTCGCCCCGGCGTGGTCGGCCCAGGTCTGCAGCGTGGTCGCCGCAGTCCGGGCCTCCGCGTCGCGTCCGGTGCGCGTCGCCACCTCCACCAGGTCGGCGGCGGCGAAGATCTTCACCATCGGGTGTCCCTCGCCGGCGCCGGCGGCGGCCAGCGCGGTCAGCCGGTCGAAGGCCTCGGTGGGCCGGCCCAGCCCCACATCCAGGACGGCGAGCGCCCAGGACGCGATCGCCGCCTGCGGGCCCAGGCGGTGTCCGATGGCCCGCGCCAGGGCCGCCGCGGCGTTGTCGCGGCAGTCCTGTTCCCGGCCCTGGACCGCGGCGATCCACGCGAGCACCCCGCGGTGATGGGCAGCCGGGTTCTCCTGGCCGGTGTCCAGGGCCAACCGCAGTCCCTCGGTGGCGCTGGCCGCCGCGGCCGCGTACCGGCCGGTCCACATCTCCAGCGACGCCATC
>DASVVF010000260.1:0-3069 GCA_036386695.1 Catenuloplanes sp.
TCGAAGCGCAGCCGCAGTTCCATCCGCATCGGCACCTGGCCGTGCACCCCTTCGACGATCCGCACGACGTCGGAGGCCTCACCGCGCGGCGGCATGAAGTCGATCAGGCGCACGGTGCCCTCGTCGGTGTCGAACTCCGTCTCCAGGACCAGCGTGTCGCCCCGGTAGCGCCGGCGGACCGCCCGCACCTCGCCGGCCGGCTCCAGCAGCCACCGGCCGTGCTGCTCGGTGCCCAGCAGTGCCGCGAAGATCGCCCCGGAGTCGAACCGGGGGACGCACAACCAGTCGATGGACCCGTTCCGGCCCACCAGCGCGGCGGTCCGGGTGTCCGCGATGATCGCGTAGTCCTCGATCGGAAGTGCCATGGGTACCCCTTCCGCCGGTGCCGCGGCGCGGCACGGTGTCCACCCCGTCGTTACCCCGCCGGTTGCGACTCGAAGCACCATGGCGCCGTGCCGCTGCCGGGCGCCGTTGGCGGTCAGAGGGCGGCGACCTCGGCGGCGGTCAGGGCCCGGCGGTAGGTGCGTACCTCGTCGATCCTGCCGTGGAACGGGTCGACCCACGAGCCGGTCCACCAGATGCGGCCCAGCTGCAGCGGGGTCGTGGTGACGCCGGTGGTCATGGCGGTGTGGGGGAGGGACACGGCGGCGGCGGCGCCGGCGTAGAGCTTCAGGTTAGCGCCGTCGTACACCACGGTCAGGCGGATCCAGCCGGTGGTGCCGGAGGCCACGGACTGCACCTCGGTGTGCGCGGTGGTGTTGGTTCTGAGCTGGGCCGCCCATTTGCCATTGGAGCCGTACTTGAGGATCAGGCTGCTGTACGTGGACGCGCCGGTCTCGGGGCCCTGGCTGAAGACGGCCTTGACCGCGGTGCCGGTCGAGCTGAGGTTGACCCAGGCCGACACGGTGAACGGTTCGCTGGTGTCGATCGGCTGGTTGGTGCCGGCGACGTAGTAGGTCAGGCTGTTGTTGAAGTTGATCGCCCGGCCGGTGTGCCCGGTGGCGTCCCAGCCGGTGCTCCAGCTGGCCGTGCCGGGGTTCGATGGGCTGTACCCGGAGCTGTCCGCGACGGTGGTGCCGCTGCTCTCCTCGAAGTTCCACGTCATGGTGGGTGGCATGTAGTTGGAGCCCTCGTTGTAGTGGTCGAGGACGGTGTCGCCGTCCAGCGCGGTGGTGTAGAGCGCGACCTCGTCCATCGTGCCGGCGAAGTAGTCACCGACAGAGCCGCCGGCGAGGCGTCCGACGTACAGGTTCGTGCTGGCCGTCAGAGAGTTCACGCCACCGGTGCCGGAGGCGCGGAGGACGCCGTCGACGTAGATCTTCATCGCGCCGCCGGTCTTGACCCGGGTGAACACGACGTGGTGCCACTGACCGTCGTTGTAGCCGCCCGTCGAGGTGATGATCGTGGCGTCGGAGCCGCCGAGGGTACCGGTTCCCGCGGCGAGCTTTCCGCCTCCGTGCAGCCCCACACCGAAGTCGTTGGTGGCTCCGCTCACCTCGCCGTCGACCAGGCCGACGCCGTCCCACCAACGGGTGCCCGTGCTCGGGTTCTGGGTGGACTTGAACCGGAACTCGATCGAGAAGTCGTCAGCGATCTGTCGGGCCACCAATGCGTGGCTGGTGGTGCCGTTGAAGGTGGCCGCGGTGTTGGTGTCATTGAGCAGCCCGCCCGTGGCGCCGAGGGTGACGCCGCTGTAGGTGCCGTTGTTCGGGGTGGGCGCGCTGTCGACCATCGTCGTGCCGCTGGCCTCGCCGAGGCGGTAGTAGCCGGTGAGTCCGGTGGTGGCCAGGACAGTGGGGCCGTAGTTGTTGGCGTTGAGCCGGACGACGCTGGCGCTGGTGTTGATCCACTCGTTGCCGACCTGGTCTGCGGTGACGTACCGGTACTGGTAGCAGTTGCCGCTGAGAACGGTGGTGTCGGTGTATGGCGAGGTGGGGTTGGTGGCGATGGTAGTGAAGCCGCCGAGGGTGCCGCAGGTGCCGCCGGGGTTTGTCGCCGACGCGCGTTGCAGCAACCGGCCGGCGGCGTCGAGCCCGGAGCCGGCGTCGGTGCCACTGGTGAAGCTGATGCTGACCGACGCGTTGGCGTACGCCCCGTCGGTGTAGGTGATGGAGCCCGCGGTGGGCGTGATGTTGTCGGCGACCACGGTGAACCCGCCGGTGGAGCCCAGGGTCGCGTTGTTGGTGGCGGAGGCGTTCTGCGTGCCGGTTGGTGCGGTGGGGTTGGCGGCGCTCCAGGAGTACGCCTGGACGCCGGTGGTGCCGGACGGCGCGCTCCAGCCGGTGCCGAGGGCCGGCATGGTGTAACCGGCGATGCCGGAGTTGGCGTCGGTGGCGGTGGCGGTGGCGGTGAAGCTGCCACTGGTCGCCGTCGGCCGGTAGTACACCGTCGACCCGCTGCCGCTCCAGTAGGCGTTGGTCATGGCGGTGAAGGTGAAGGCGGGTGCGGTGGGCGCGGTGGTGTCGACCTTGATGTCGCCGCTGAGGTAGGTGGTGGTGTTGCCGAGCGTGTCGGCCACGACGTATTCGTAGCGGTAGCAGGCCTGGGGGGTGGGGACGGTGTCGGAGACGGTGAGGGCCGGGTCGTCGGCGCCGATCTGCACCGAGGCGTTGTAGGTGCCGCAGACCCCGGTGGTGAGCGTCGCCGTGGAGCGGCGCAGTTGGGCGCCGGTGGCGGCCAGGCCGGAGCGGGCGTCGGTGCCCTTGGCCAGGGTGAGGTTGAGCGTGGTGCTGGTGGAGTAGCGGCTGCCGGTGCCGGTCAGGCCGGTGGCGTCGACCGACCCGCCGGTCGGCCCGGCGGTGTCGGGGGCGGCCAGGTTGAAGTGGTCGTTCACGGTGGCCGCGGAGATGGCGGTGTTGTACACGGCGATCTCGTCGAGGGAGCCGGCGTAGTAGTTCCATCCCGGGTTGATCCGCCCGAAGGTCAGCGACGTTGACGAGGTCAGCGCGAGCGTGCTGCTTGTCGCGGACCCGGCGAGCCCGCCGTCGAGGTAGAGCTGGAACGCGCCGGTGGACCTGGTGCGGGTCATGACGACGTGGTGCCAGGCGTTGTTGTTGTAGCCGCTGCCGG
>DASVVF010000261.1:0-4219 GCA_036386695.1 Catenuloplanes sp.
AGGCCCCGGCGGCGACCAGCGCGTCCAGGTCGCGGCGAAGGTCGCCGCGCTGCGGTGGGTGACCCGGCCGTGGTGCGTCCTCGGCGGCCACCCGGTTCGGCTGGCTCGCCGCTCCGGACGTGGGCGGGGCGAACCGGAGCGGGTCGGGCGGCGCGGGTGCTGTCGCCGCCGCCGGCGCGGCGATCGCCAACGGCACCGCGACCGCCAGAGCGACTACTGTGGACGTCCATCTCAAACGCATGGCTGACTACCCCTTCGACAGGTGGCTGCGCCGGTTACCGGGCCTGCCGTCAATCGTTCGTGATGGCGCCCGCCGGCACACCATGCCGGGGAACGATCATCGGCTGGGGGTGATCCCCCGCCCGGGCGTCGTCCGGTCTCGGGGTCGACGGCGGATCCGCGCGGGGTCCCGGGTCGGCCGAACTGGGCGCGGACCCGCGTACCGGGGCGGGGGTTGACCCTGACGGGCCCCCAAAAAAGGAGGCGGGCCCGTGGTCCGCGGGTCCCGGGACGCCTACGGTCGTTCCACGCGGGTCGGGTCGCCGCGCACGAGCTCGTCGTGGACGCGCCAGCGGGCGGTCGTGACGGCGCGCCCCGCGGCGTGGTTGCCGTCCTGGATGCGCTGCCGGATCAGCTCCAGGGCGAGGCGACGGTTCTGGCTGAACTGCCGTTCGGTGTCCACCACCACGACGATCCCCGACGGGCGGTGCTTGGCCCGTACCGCTGTGCTGGCCTTGTTCCGGTGCTGGCCGCCCGGGCCACCGGTGCGGCACGCGACCATGTCGACGTCGGACTCCACGAAGGACGTGGCCGGGGCGTCGACCTCGCACGGTCGGGCGATGACGTACCAGTTCTTGCGCCCGGTGCTCGGACGGTAGGGGCTGGGGGCCTGCCAGCATAGGGTTCCGGTCCACGAGCCGATGAAGTCGGCGGCCCCGTCGCCGTGGACCCGCACCAGGACCGACCGGTAGGTGTCGGGTCGGTCGCCCGGGACGGTCTCGATCCGGCGGGTCGCCAGCGACCGCCCGGTGGCGTCGGCCTCCAGCCGACGCAGCAAGCGGGCGACCGCCCAGGCGCACTCCTGCGGGCCGCGCCCGGCCGACATGAGCAGGTGTCCCCGCTCGTCCGCCCGGCTCACGACCGACCCCGGCTTCGGCGGTGTTGCCGGCGGTCCCGGGCCGCCGGCCCGGCGCTGCCCGCCGCCCGGTCGGCCGTCTTGTAGGTGACCAGCGGGACCGTCGTCGCGACGGGCGTGGCGAGGCCGTGGTCGACGAGGTCGGCGACCACCTGTTCGATCCGCTTGTACGCCGTCGGGGCCTCCTCGAACAGCAGCTGCCGGTCCCCGCACACCACGATCGACCCCAGCGGGGTCTGGCGGAGCTCCTCGACCGTGTGCTTGGCCCGACCCCGGATCAGGGCGTCGGCCCGCGACATCTTGCGGCCGGCGCCGTGGGCCACCGAACGGTTGGCGTCCGGCCCGGCGTGGGCGGCCACGAGGTAGGAGCAGGTGCCCCGGGTGCCGGCGATGAGCACGTCGCGGCCGTCTCCCGGTGCGGCGCCCTTGCGGTGCAGGTACACCCCGTTCTCGACGTCGACCAGGTTGTGGCTCAGGTCGACGATCGGCTCGGTCGGGTCGGCCCCCAGGGCGTACGCGACCCGGGCCGCCATCAGCCGTCGGTTCAGGGACCCCCAGCGCACGGCGGCATCATGCCTGGCCAGGTAACCGGCGGGATCGGCGGCGGGCCCCGCGCCGTACCGCTCGGTGTGCGAACGCAGGATGCGCTCGCCCAGACCCCGGGAGCCGCTGTGGACGATGAGGACGACGTCGCCGTCGGTGAGCCCGAGACGTGCGGTGTGGCCGGGGTCGAGGATTGTCCCGATCCGTGCCAGTTCCACGAAGTGGTTGCCCCGGCCGACCGTTCCCAGGCCCTCGAGGTGACCGCCGGGGATGTCGCCATCGAGCACGGCCCAGGCCGGATCATCGGCGTCCCGATCCGGATCCAGAGCCCGGTCGAGGTCGGGGAACCGGCCGGCGAGACGCTCCGGTACGACGCGCTTCAGGTCGACCGGGAACACGGCGATGCCGCAGCCGATGTCGGAGCCGACCAGGTGCGGGTACAACACGGTGGACGCCATCGCGGCGCCGATCGGGGCGCCCTTGCCGGGGTGCAGGTCGGGCATGGCGGCGACGTGGAGCATACCGTCGAGGGCGGCCACCCGGTGGCACTGCTCGACGGCGTCGGATTCGATCCAGCTCGCGGCGGAGGCGAACACGGTGACGGTGGCGGGCCCCGTGGTCGGGACGGATCCGGGCACGGACTTCTGCGGTGACATGACGCTCTCTTCTGGGAAAACACGGACGGACGGCGCGACGGCTCACCCGGGGCGCGGATCGGCGCGGGGGGTGGCTTCGGCTCACCAGGGGTGCGGTCCGTCAGAACGTCATGGGCCTCACCTTGCTGCACCCCGCCGCGCGCGGCAAGTGGTTTTCCGCCGCCCGGAACCGGAGCGTCGCCGATGACCCGACGTCCGGGCGTCCCCCGTCGGCCGGGGAACCCGGGTCGGAGGGGCCTATGGACGTCGGCTGTGTCGGCTACCCGGCCGGTCAGCCGGCGGGGGGCTGCTCCGCCAGGGCGCGGCGGGCCTCGGTCAGGACCGCGTTCGAGGTGGAGATCGTCACCACGTGTTGAAGGGCCCGGCGGTATGCCACTGTCAGGGCCCCGTCGGCCGGCACCGCGACATCGGGCTCGACCCCGGTGCCCTCCCAGTTGGTCCCGGTCACCGGATTGATCGACCTGGCCGTCGGTACGGTGATCTCCAGCGTCGGGGTGAGCGGGAAGACCTCGGTGGGGTGCGCCCCGCCCCTGGTGGTCTGCCCGACCAGGGTGGCCCGGCCCTGCGCCTTGAGGTTGTAGCAGAACTCCTCGCCGGCGGAGAACGTCTGGTCGCTGGTCAGCACGTAGACCTGGCGGTCGAGGTAGCGCTCACCGGGAAGATGGGCCAGGCTCCAGAACTGCCGGGTCTGCCCCGTCGCGCCGTAGTAGATGTCGTTCAGGTGGGTCTCGTCGTCCGGGAACAGGTAGCTGTTCCAGAAGGTGACCCCGTTCGGCGCCCCGCCGCGGCACCTGCGTAGATCGATGATCAGCGCATGGGTGTGGGCGACGAGGGTCATCGCGGCGGCGATCGCCGGAGCACCCACGTCGGCGTCGGCGACCTGGCGCAGGTCGAGGTAGCCGACGTTGCCGGCGAGGCGTTCCACCCTGGCGAC
This sequence comes from Catenuloplanes sp., assembly GCA_036386695.1. Classification (GTDB taxonomy): domain Bacteria; phylum Actinomycetota; class Actinomycetes; order Mycobacteriales; family Micromonosporaceae; genus DASVVF01. Next base: position 3,269 of record DASVVF010000261.1, read on the forward strand.
GCCGTAGTTGTCGAGCCGCAGCCTTTCCAGCCAGGCGGAGTCCACCTCGGCCTCCGTCAGGGCCGTTTGCACGTCCACCTCGCGGACCCGGACTCGCAGATGCCGGTCCGAGCACACCTCGAACAGTTCGGCGGTGAGCCGGGTCGCCAGGGCGTCCTCGCTCAGGCCGGCGTACTCGCCGGCATCTCGTCGCGCCCGGATGGCTCCGGCCGCCGCCGCTGCCTTGTCGGCGAAGATGTACCTGTCGCACAGCACCGCGAGCGCCTCGTCAATCACCTGGACCGGCATAGCGGCCAACCTACCGACGGGCGCAACCGGTTATCGGGACACCGCGACCGGGGCGGATGGCTCCGCCCCGGTCGTCGATGCCGGTCGATCGGTGTTCCAGGCCCGGTTCGGGGCTCAGTTGTACACCGAGGCCTGACGGGAGGTGGCCCGGATGCCGTTGGGGCCGTTGATGATCCGCTGGCCCCAGGAGGTCAGGCTGTTGGGGTTGAAGCCGTTGGTCATGTCGAGGTACTGGACCGGTGACCCGTTACCGCTCCACGACCAACCCAGGTAGCCGAGGCGCTTGGACTGGGCCTGCGCCATGATGGCGTTCTCGTCGGGGTTGCCGTCCGAGTGGTTGTGCCCGAACTCACCAATGAGGATCGGAAGCCGGGCGTTCACGAACCGGTTCAGGTAGTCGGTCACCTTCGCGGCGGTGTTGTAGACACCGTACATGTGGATCGAGAAGATGGTGTTGCGCTGCGAGTCGGCGGCGAATACCGCCGCCGCGTTGTTACGCATGGTGAACGACCAGTCCTGTCCCCAGTTGGGACCGTCCACCATCAGGGTGTGGGTGAAGCCCGCGCTGCGCAGTTTGCGGATAGCGCCGGTGGTGTCGCCGGTCCACCGCTGGTAGTTGTTGTTCCCGATCGGCTCGTTGCCGATGTTGATGATGACGTACCG
>DASVVF010000262.1:0-2533 GCA_036386695.1 Catenuloplanes sp.
CACGGAGGCGGCAGTTGTCACGACTCGGCTGTGCCTGACACCGACCTCCTTGGGGATCCCCTGATGTCGCGACGCCTGGTCAGTCTGACGCTCGACACTCTCGAAGACCTGCCGCGGTCCTGCCGCGGGTGTGTCTTCTGGGAGTTGGACCCGGTCTCGGCCGAGCGGTCCTGCGCGGCCGGCGACCCGGGGCTGGAGAAGGAAGCCTGGGTTTCCCAGACCCTGCTGGAGTGGGGGTCCTGCGGCAAGCTGGCCTACGTCGACGGGATGCCGGCCGGCTTCGTGATGTACGCCCCACCGGCCTACGTGCCGCGGTCGATGGCCTTTCCCACGTCACCGGTCTCCGCCGACGCGGTGTTACTGACCACGGCCCATGTGGTGGCCGCGTTCGCCGGGGGCGGCCTGGGCCGGATGCTGATCCAGGGCGTTGCCCGGGACCTGACCAAGCGGGGCCTCAAGGCCATCGAGGCGTTCGGTGACGCGAAGTTCGGCGAGGCGGTCGACGGTGAGGGGGGCTGTGTCGCGCCGGCCGACTTCTTCCTGTCCGTGGGCTTCAAGACCGTCCGGCAGCATCCGCGCTATCCGCGCCTGCGCCTGGAGCTGCGGACGGCGCTGTCCTGGAAGTCCGACGTCGAGTACGCGCTGGAGAAGCTGCTGGGCTCGATGAGCCCGGAGACGCTGCTGCGGCCGGTGCGCCCGGCGACCCGCTCCACAGTCTGAGCCGACGCCGGTCGTCGTCAGCTTTTACTGGCGCCGACCGCCAGGCGCAGCTTGCGGACGTCGATCGAGCCGGTGGGCACATCGTGCTCGACGGGGATGTACATCCGTTGCACGGCGGCGAGGACGGCCTCCACCACCTGTTCCCGGAACAACGGGTTGATCAGACGTTCCCGGTCCCGCGGGGAGGTCAGGTATCCGAGGTCGACGCGGACCGTGGGCATCCGGGTCAGCCGCAGCAGCTCCCAGGTCTTGGCATGGATGTGGCAGTCCCGTAGACCGGTGCGGACGACGATCTCGCGTTGGACCAGGTTGGCCAGCCGTTCGCCGACCGTGGATGTCACTCCGTTGTCGGTGCCGTAGTGGTACGTCGCGACGCCGTCGGCGTGCGCGTTCGGGTGTCCGTCCACGTGCACGGAGATCAGCAGGTCGGCGTTGAGGTCGTTGGCCAGTTGGGCCCGGACGCGGTCGGGCAGGATCGTGCCCGGCGCCGGGCCGCGGGTGAGGTGGACCCGCATGCCGGCGGCACCGAGGCGCCCTTCCAGTCGCGCGGCGAGGTCGTACGCCAGGTCGGCCTCGGTCCAGCGCAGCGGCCCGTCCGGCACGACCACACCGGGGTCCGGGCCGCCGTGGCCGGCGTCGATGACGATGGTCTTGCCGACCAGGTTGGGACCGGACTGCCGGAACGCCTCGGCTTCACGCAGCCACTGTGGCCGTCCGCCGACGACCTTGCGGCCCAGCCGGCGCAGCGCGTGCATGGTCTGCGGTCCGCAGGAGCCGTCGGAGGAGAGTCCGACCTCGCGTTGGAACTGACCGACCGCGCGGGCGGTCCGGATTCCGTAGATGCTGTCGGCGCGGCCGACGTCGTAGCCCATCTCGAGCAGCCGCTCCTGCAGCGCCCGGACGTCCTCGCCGATCAGCGGTTCGGGGATGGCGTGGTACAGCGCGCGGGCCCCGAGCCGCCACCGGGCGGCGTCCAGGGCCCGCCAGGTCTCGTCGCCGACCAGGCCGTCAGCGTTGAGCCCGCGGCTCTGCTGGAACGCCCGGACCGCGCGTTCGGTCTCGGCGTCGAACCGGTCGGCGTCGACCGCCGGGTCCGGGCGCTGGAGCAGGCCCAGGGTATCCAGGATCGCCCGGATCTCGACGACGGCCGGCCCGTGGTCTCCACGCCGGATCGGACGCACCGACAACCTCCCTCTCGACCGCCGCCGGATCCACCGAACAGCTGGCTATTGGCACCGCTTCGCCCCACGTGCACCACGACGGCGCCCGGCGTCTCCGGAGCGTACCGTGGCGTGGCCGGGACAAACCTGTCGTTGCGGCTTTGCGCGCTTCGTCCGGAACACCCGGCTCGGGTCCACCGTCAGTGAGCAGCCGCCACACCGAACCGTACCCACGTGAACGCCCCGCTTCCACGGCGTGGAGGCGGGGCGCTGACGTTGCGCGGGGGTGCCGTCAGAAGGCCGCTTCGATGAGCTTGACCAGGTCGCTCTTGGGCTTCGCGCCGGCGACCGAGCTGACCGGTTGGCCGCCCTTGAACATGGTCAGGGTGGGCACCGACATCACCCGGTAGGCGCGGGCCGTCTCCGGGTTCTCGTCGATGTTGAGCTTGACGATCTGGACCCGGTCCCCCATCTCGCCGGCGATCTCCTCGAGCAGCGGTTCGACCTTGCGGCACGGGACGCACCACTCAGCCCAGAAATCGACCAGCACCGGCTTGTCGGACTGCAGCACGTCGGTCACGAACGTGGCGTCGGTGACCGCCTTGGTTGCTCCCACGGAAAACCCTCCTGAATTACAGCTCTACGAACGAGGC
>DASVVF010000263.1:0-2406 GCA_036386695.1 Catenuloplanes sp.
GCTGGCTCACCTTCTGCGATCCGGCGGGGCCCGCGTCGAGGGCCCACTCCCAGGACATCGCGCCGCCCCCGGGGACCTCGCCGGGTGCGGCCGCCGGCCCCACGCCGGGCCCGACGGACGCCGCGCCGGCCCGCGCCGGAGACCCCACGGTGCCACCCCTGACACCGCCCACCGTGCCAACGACCACCGGGCCCCCCGGTGGGCCCGGGACCGCCCAGCCTCCCGCCGGGCCCGCCACCGCCCAGCCCCCCACCGGCCCCGCGACCGACCGCCCGCCCGCCGTGCCACCGGCCGGCCGACCCGCGACGACGGGGACGCAGACCGCCGCCGCGCCACGCGGCCCCGCCGTGCCCCGGCCCGGCCCGGCCCGGCCCGGCCAGCCCGCCACGCCGCCCGGTCCGACGGGCGCCGGGCCCGTGGGCCACGACCCGCCGCGACCGGTCCGCCCGCAGCACCTCGTCCCCGCCCCCGGGCGTGGGCTCCCGCTGCCCGCCGGGTGGCCGGCGCCGCCGACCCGGTTGCCGACGACACCGGCGGCGCGTAACGCCCCCTGCCCGACGGAAGGCGCGTGGTCCCGCACGACGACCGGTGTACCGCTGCGCTGCGAACCGGACGTCCAGGGCCGGCTGCGCTGGCGCGGGCCCTGAGCCCCGCCGCCCTCCCGATGAACCGGGCCGGCCCGCCGCTGCGCCGGTGGCGCGGCCGGGTCATCGGCCTTCCGGCTGGACCCGACGGCCGCCACTTCCGGGGCGGCGGGCTCCTTCCGGTCTACCTGCCAGTAACGTACGACGGGGCAGACAGCGACCACCGGGAGCGGCCATGACGGACATGATCGAGGGGCACGGCGGAGACTTGGCCCTGGCGGCGCTGCGCGCGAACGGCGTCACCGAGATGTTCACCCTCTCCGGCGGGCATGTGTTCCCGCTCTACGACGCCGCGCACAAGGCCGACTTCCCGATCTTCGACGTGCGCCACGAGCAGTCGGCCGTGTTCGCCGCGGAGGCGGTGGCCAAGCTGCGCCGCCGGCCCGGTCTGGCCGTGCTCACCGCCGGTCCCGGCGTGACCAACGGGATGTCCGGACTGACCAGCGCCTTCTTCAACGCCTCACCGGTGCTGGTGTTGGGCGGCCGGGCGCCGCAGTACCGCTGGGGTTCCGGCAGCCTGCAGGAGTTCGACCACATCCCCCTGGTGGCCCCGGTCACCAAGTACGCCGCGACGGTGCGCGCCACCGAGGAGATCCCGGCCCAGGTCACCGCCGCCCTGACCGCCGCCCTGACCCCGCATCGGGGGCCGGCCTTCCTCGACCTGCCCCTTGAGGTGATCTTCTCGACGGCCGAGGTCGCCGCCCCGACGGCCCTGGCGGTCGCCCCGGTCGAGCCCGATCCCGACGAGGTGGCCCGGGCCGCCGCCCTGATCGCCAACGCCGAGCGGCCGGTGGTGATCGCCGGTTCCGACGTCTACACCGGCGACGCGGTGGCCGCGTTGCGGGAGGCGGCCGAGGCGCTGCAGGTGCCGGTCTTCACCAACGGCATGGGCCGGGGCGCGTTGCCGCCGGAGCATCCGCTGGCCTTCGCCAAGTCCCGGCGGGCGGCGTTGCAGGGCGCCGACGTGGTGGTGGTCGTCGGTACCCCGCTGGATTTCCGGCTCGGGTTCGGCGACTTCGGCGCGGCGCAGGTCGTGCACATCGTCGACGCCCCGAGCCAGCGGGCCTCGCACGTGTCCCCGGCGGTCTCGCCCGCCGGTGACCTGCGGCTGATCCTCTCGGCGCTGGCCGACCACACCGGCACCCGCCAGGACCACGGCCGGTGGGTCGCCGAGCTGCGCGCCGCCGAGGACGCCGCCCGGTCCCGCGACGCCGAGCAGCTGGCCGCCGACACCGACCCGATCCGCCCGGCCCGGGTGTACGGCGAGCTGCGCCGGGTCCTGGACCGCGACGCGGTCACGATCGGGGATGGGGGCGACTTCGTCTCGTACGCCGGCCGTTACCTGGAGCCGGCGCTGCCTGGCACCTGGCTCGACCCGGGCCCGTACGGCTGCCTGGGCACCGGCATGGGTTACGCCATGGGCGCCCGGGTCTGCCACCCCGACCGGCAGGTCTGCGTCGTGATGGGCGACGGCGCGGCCGGGTTCTCGCTGATGGACGTGGAGTCGCTGGTCCGCCAGGGGCTCCCGGTCGTGATCGTGGTGGGCAACAACGGCATCTGGGGCCTGGAGAAGCACCCGATGCAGGCGATGTACGGCTACGACGTCGCGGCCGATCTGCAACCGGGGCTGCGCTACGACGACGTCGTACGGGCGTTGGGCGGCGCGGGCGAGACGGTCGCCCGGCCCGCCGACCTGGGACCGGCGCTGCGGCGGGCCTTCGACGCCGGGGTGCCGTACCTGGTCAACGTCATCACCGACCCG
>DASVVF010000264.1:0-5309 GCA_036386695.1 Catenuloplanes sp.
AGATGCACGTCGGGCACCTGCGCTCCACGGTCATCGGCGACGCGCTCGTCCGGGTGCTGGAGCACCTCGGTGGCACGGTGCTGCGGCAGAACCACATCGGCGACTGGGGCACCCAGTTCGGGATGCTCGTCCAGTACCTGATCGAGCACCCCGACCCGCGGCCCACCGACGACGACGCCGGCCCGACGATGGGTCGCCTCGCCGGTCTGTACCGGGCCGCCCGGGCGGTCTTCGAGACCGACGACACGTTCGCCGACCGGGCCCGACGGCGGGTGGTCGCGCTGCAGGCGGGAGAGCCGGGCACCGTCGCGGTGTGGCGGGACATCGTGGCCGAGTCGACGCGGTACTTCACCGACGTGTACGAACGGCTCGGCGTACGCCTGGGCCCGGCCGACGCGGTCGGCGAGAGCTTTTACAACCCGATGCTGCCGGGTGTGGCCGCCGACCTGCACGACGCGGGCGTCGCCACGGTCAGCGCCGGGGCGCTGTGCGTGTTCTTCGACGACGTGTGCGGCCCGGACGGCACGCCCGTCCCGCTCATCGTGCGCAAGAGCGACGGCGGCTACGGGTACGCGACCACCGACCTCGCGGCGATCCGGCACCGGGTGAACGCGCTGCACGCCGATCGGATCCTGTACGTGGTCGACGCCCGGCAGGAGCTGCACTTCCGCATGGTGTTCGCCGCCGCCCGGCGGGCCGGCTGGCTACCGGATGCCCTCGAGGTGGTCCATGTGCCGTTCGGCACCGTGCTGGGCGCCGACGGGCGGCCCTTCAAGACCCGTACCGGCGACACCGTGCGGCTGGTCGACCTGCTCACCGAGGCGGTGCGGCGGGCCCGGCAGGTGGTCGCCGACAAGAACCCGGACCTGCCCGCGACCGAGTTGTCGCGGCGGGCCCGGCAGGTCGGCATCGGCGCGGTCAAGTACGCCGACCTGTCGACCAGCCGGACCCGCGACTACACCTTCGACCTCGACCGGATGCTGGCGCTGAACGGGAACACCGGGGTCTACCTGCAGTACGCCCACGCCCGGGTCCGCTCCATCCTCGCCCGGGCCGGTGACCCGCCCGGCGCGGTGACCTCCGAGGTTGAGCTGACCGGCCCGGAACGGCGGCTGGTGCTGCAGCTGGACGCGTTCGGCGGGGTGCTCGCCGAGGTCGCCGCCACGTACGAGCCGCACCGGCTCTGCGGCTATCTGTACGCCCTGGCGCAGACCTTCAGCGCCTTCTACGAGAAGTGTCCGGTGCTCCGGGCGGCGCCCACCGTGCGGAGCAACCGGCTGGCCCTGTGCCGACTGACCGGCGACACCCTGCGCACCGGCCTGGATCTGCTCGGGCTCGACGCCCCGGAGCAGCTATGACCATCCAGCTGTGGCCAACCCGCTGTCCACTCTGGTCGGTGCGGCGCCGGGTCAGCGGAGCGCGGTCTTCCGTACTCATGCACCCTGCGCACTCAGTGCGGCGCAGATCCGCGGTAGCGCGGTGCCGATCGGTTCCCGGATCACGGCTACGGCCAGGTCGTCGTAGGGCGTCGGGTCACGGTTGACGATCACGAGTCGGTGGCCCGCGTTGACCGCCACGGCGCACAGCGAGGCGACCGGCTCCACCCGCAGGGAACTGCCGACCGCGAGCAGCAGGCCGCTGTTCGCCGCGATCCGCTCGGCGTGGGCGACGGTGGCCGGGTCGAGATGTTCGCCGAACAACACCACGGCGAGTTTGACGATGGCGCCGCAGTCGGCGCATCGCGGGTCGATGTCACCGGCCGCGACCCGGGCGAGCGTCTGCGCGCTGGGCGTCCGGGCACGGCATCCGGTGCAGACCACCTCGTCGATCGAGCCGTGCAGTTCGAGCACCTTGCGCGGGCTGGAGCCGGCCTTCTGGTGTAACCCGTCGACGTTCTGGGTGAGGATGCGCACCGCTACCCCGGCGCGTTCCAGATCGGCCAGCGCCCGATGGGCCGCGTTCGGCTCGGCCTGGAAGGCGGCGTGCCCGAGATAGGTCTGCCAGAAGGTGGCCCGGACCGCGGCGTCGGCCATGAAAGAGTGCTGGGTGAACGCCTTGGCCAACGCCGGGTCGCGGGTCCAGACGCCCGACGGGCCCCGGTAATCCGGGATGCCGGAGTCCGTCGAGATGCCGGCTCCGGTCAGCACCGCCACCCGGGTCACCCCGTCAGCCCAGCTCATGTCCATGATCACCGATCGTAGGTGGTGGCCGGGCCGGTCGCGAACCCATTAGCCGCAGCAGCGGCCGCCCCTCGTTTACCAGGTTCGCGAACGGGCACCGAGCCGTTACGGGCCGTCGCCGCGCGGCGGCTGCCCGCGCCGACCGATCCCCGGGAGATCCCTTTCATGGCCACCACGGAAGACCGCACCGACCGGCAGGAGCGCGAAGAGCTCGACCGGCAGGAGCGCGAGCAGAACGAACTCGTCCGGCCACCGGATCTCAACCAGGACTCCAACCGCTCCGCGACCCGACTGGAGTTGTTCTTCGACCTCGCCTTCGTGCTGTTCGTCGCCCGTTGCGCCGACCAGCTCGCCAAGGACGAGACGTGGGCCGGCGCCGCGACGTTCGTGGCGCTGCTCAGCGTCGGCTGGTGGGCCTGGGCCAGCATGACCCTGTACGCGAACCGGTTCGACACCGACGACACGGTCTTCCGCCTGCTCACCCTGGTGGGAATGGCCGGCGTGGTGGCGATGGCCGCCAGCGTCGACACCATCGGCGGCGCGGACAGCCGGTGGTTCGCGCTGGCGTACGCACTGCTGCGCGTTGTGCTGGTCATCGGGTACCTGCGGGCCTGGCGGCATGTGCCGGCCGCCCGCGCCACCATCCGCCCGTACCTCGCCGGCCACGCGGTCGGCGCGGCCGTCTGGCTGATCTCCGCGGCGGTGCCGGGTCCGGCCCGGTACGTGTTGTGGGGCGTCGGTGTGGCGCTCGACCTGCTGGGGCCGACGCTGGCCGCCCGCCTGAGCAACGGCGTGCCGCTGCACATGGAGCACCTGCCCGAGCGGTTCGCCCTGTTCGTCATCCTGGTCCTGGGTGAATCCGTGGCGGGCGTCGTGGCCGGCCTGCACGACGCGCACTGGAAGCCCGGTGCGGCGCTCAGTGGCGGGCTCGCGTTCGTCATCGGCGCGGTGCTGTGGTGGCTGTATTTCGACCTTGTCGGCAGCGCGGCCAAACGCCGACTGCTGCGCGAAGGCAGCGAGAACACCCGCCAGGGCATTCACGACTTCTACGTGTACGCGCACCTGCCGGTGGCCGTCAGCCTGGCCGCCGTCGCTGTCGGGCTGGAACACGCCGTGCTGCACGGCGGGGACGCGCACCTGAGCGCCGGCACCCGTTGGGTGCTGGCCATCGGGATGGCCGGTTACCTGGCCGGCGGCGCGCTCATCCAGGGGGTGCTCTCGCGGCAGTGGGGTGCCGCGTTGCGCTGGCCCGGCCTCGGCGTTCCGCTGGTCCTGGCCGTCGGTGTGCTGGACCTGGCACCACCGGTGCTGCTGGGCCTGCTCGCCACGCTGCTCATCCTGGGCCTGGGGGTGGGTATCGCCCAGCGCAAAGCCGGGCAGGTCCGCACCGCGAAGGTGTGACCGCGCCCGCCGCTCCCCGCGCGGTCAGCTCCGTGTCGTCCGATGCGCAGTTGGCCCGGTTGAGGGGCCCTGACCCTGGCCCGGGAAGGTGTCTAGATCATACGGCGCCGTACCCGCCACACCACCACACCGATCAGGGCCGCCGCGACGGCGATGAACAGGGCCGCCTCGATGAGCTGGAACGTCCAGAACCGGTCGGCCGGGTGGTAGACCCCGAACTGCTGGATGCCCCGTGCGTGCAGGAACTGGTTGAGGTTGGCGCCGGCCCGGTTGGCGGCGTCCTCCAGCTCGTAGTACTCGGTCCAGCTCAGCCTGCGCCCGGCGGCGTCTGCATAGCCGCGTTCGATCATCCAGTCAGCGATGGTCACGGGCCGCTGCCCCGCCTGGTCCGCCGAGCCGCCGACTCCGACCGGCTCCATGGTGGTGAGCGGCGTGGCGTACGCGGGACGGGCCAACAGCCCCACCGCCATCCGGGCGGCGAGGAACGCCCCGAACGCGACGCCGAACGCGGGCAGGCTGCGCCGCAGGATCGCCCCGGCGGCGGTGGCGACGCCGAACGCGAACAGCGCGTACGCCACCGGAACAAGTCCCTCCAGGTCGAAGGCGTCGTACTGGAACCGCCCTTCCCACGCGTCGAATGGCTGACGGAACCAGGTGAGCACCGCGGTGAACATCCCGGTGAGCGTGACGGTGACGCCGGCCAGTGCCGCGAGCTTGGCCGCCAGCCAGCGCATCCGCGGCACGGCCTGCGTCCAGGCGAGCTGCCAGGTGCCGTCCTCCAGTTCGCGCGCGAGCAGCGGCGCACCGAGGAACGCACCGCTGACGAGGGGGACCAGATAGAAGGCCGCCAGGAGGTTCTCGACGAACCCGTACTCCTCGTCGAGCCGGCGGAAGGAGGCCGCGCAGCCCTCGTTGACACCGGCCTCTCCCGCACACCGGGCGGGACCGCCGGGGAAGAGGCCGTGGGCCTGCGTCCCGAGCACGAGCAGGGCAATGCCGAACATGCCGACAAGCAGACCCAGGACGCAGACCTCGGTCCGGTGCTGGCGCCAGATCAACCACGTCATGTCGTCACCCCCGACGTGACCGCGGCGCTCGGGTCGGACGGCCGGCGCAGGTACGCCAGCACCAGGTCCTCCAGCGCGACCGGCTGGGCCTGCCACCCAGGGGCGGCCGGGATCGCGCCGTCGCGTACCAGCAGGGTCGTGTGCCGGTCGCTGTGGACGGCCTCCACGACGGCGCCGGCCCGGTCGAGGTCGGTGGCCGTGCGCGGGCCGACGAGCAGCCGGTGCTCGGCGAGAAGGGTGTCGATGTCACCGGTGAGCGTGACCCGGCCGTGGTTGAGCACGATCAGGTGGTCGCAGACGCGCTCCAGCTCGTGCACGACGTGGGAGGAGAACAGGACGGTCACCCCGCCTTCGGCCACCGCGCCCATGAGGACCTGCAGGAACTCGTGCCGGGCCAGCGGGTCGAGGCTGGCCACCGGCTCGTCGAGGACGAGCAGGTCCGGCCGCTTCGCCAGGGCCAGAGCCAACGCGACCTGGGCCTGCTGCCCGCCGGAGAGCGTTGCGGCCCGGCGGTCGAGTCCGATGCCCAGCTTCGCCAGCCGGCGCTCGGCCAGCCCCTGGTCGAACCGCAGGTTGCAGGCCCGGCCGAAGCGGAGCATCTCGGCGACGGTGAAGCGCTTGTACAGCGGGTGGTCCTGGGCCAGGAACCCGACCCGGGACA